>NZ_CP104007.1:3907500-4192992 GCF_029201545.1 Devosia sp. FJ2-5-3
GACCTGGGCGAGGCCGCCGCGGAAGCGCCCGACCAGCGCATCGCACCATTTCAGCAGGCGCTCGGACATGGTGCCGGAGTTCATAATCTCGGCGGCGAGGATGAAGAGCGGCACTGCCAGCATGATGTAGTTGGAATACATGCCGTTGAGGAACTGCTCGGCGACGATGCCGGGGTCCTGGCCACGCATGAACAGGTAAAGGATCGAGCCGCAGATCATCGACATGCCCATGGGCAGGCCGAGAAAGGCCAGCACGGTGATCAGCCCGAGGGCCAGGCCGAAGCCGAGGGAAATGGTCATATGCCCGAACTCGCCTTGGTGGGATCGAAGTCCGTCGCATCCTTGCCCCAGACTGCATTCCAGGCGAGGACGAGCTGGCGGATGATCATGGCGACGGCGAAGATGCCGTAGATGGAATAGAGATAGTCGAAGCGGATCTTGAGATAGGCGGTGCGCTCGACCTTCATGAAAAGAATGTAGTCGATGACAGCCGGCAGGGAGAGCGCGAAGAGTGCGACCAGCGTCAGGCTGCTGAAGAGGATCATGCCGCGACGAACATTCGGGCCCACCGAGCCATAGAGAATATCGAAGCGGATTTCCTCGCTGTCTCTTACGACGAAGGCGGTGCCGAACAGCACCATCCAGAGCCACATCACCACGCTGATCTCATGGGTCCAGCCAATGGGCAGGTTGAGGAGATAGCGGAAGACAATCTGGATGATGAAGACGACGAACATGGTCGCCAGCATGGCCGCCAGCAGATTTTCGGCGCGCGCATAAAGCCAGGCGCCGACCCGGCGCAGCTGAGGGGACATGGATATCCTCCGGGACAGATTTGGAGAATGAAGGCGGGGCCCGGCCCCGCCTTCTCCGCAGATCAGAGCGCGTTGATGCGGTCGACGACGCCTTCGGGCCAATCCTTGGCCAGTTCGGATTCGAGATATTTCTGCTGGGCGAAGGTGCGGAAGGCTTCGAGATCCGGCTCATAGATCTTGAGGCCAGCGCTCTTGAAGCGTTCGACGAGCTCAGCTTCGCGTGCCAGATGCTCTTTCTGGCTGAAGTCGATCGCGACCTTGGCGGCAGCGTCGAATTCGGCCTGCTGCTCGGGCGTCATCGCATCCCAGGCGGTCTTGCTGATGACGAGGAGATCAAAGCCGACGAGATGCGAGGTCAGGACGACCTGTTTCATCACTTCATAGAACTTCATGTTCTCGACGTTGGGCAGCGGGTTATCCTGGCCGTCGATGGCGCCGGTCTGCAGGCCCGTATAGACCTCGGCATAGGCCATGGGCGTGGGATTGGCGCCGATCGAGGAGCCGAGGAACTGCCAGGCGTCCCCGCCGGGCATGCGCAGCTTGACCCCGGCCAGATCGGCGGGCGTCTTGATCTCCTTGTCATTGATAAGGCCGACGTGGCGGGCACCGAAATAGGTGGGTCCCAGAATGCGGATGCCGAGCTGGTCTTCGGCCATCTGCTTGAATTCGGCGCCGACTTCGCTGTCAAAGAAAGTCCGCAGATGGTCAGCGTCGCGGAAGAGATAGGCCGAGGTCAGAACCGACCAGGCCGGAATCTGGTTGGAAATATCCTGCGGCGCAATATTGCCCATTTCGAGATTGCCGCGCTGCAGCGCCACCAGCTCGGTGCCCTGCTTGAACAGATTGCCACCGAGATAGGTCTCGATGGTGAAATCGTCAGCAACCTGCGCCGACAGCAGGTTCATCATTTCGGCGCGAATATCGGCCTCGGAAAACACGGCCGAAAAGCGCAAGACCGGCTTGTCCTGCGCCATGGCCGGGAAAGCGGCCGCCAACAAGATGCCACCGACCATGAGGGCGCGGCGCGAAAGCGAAAGAGTCATAATTGTCCTCCCTTGGGCGTTCTTCCCCGGAGGCCTGGCCCCTCGAATTGGGAAAACGCTGAACCATAATGTCCGGCCGCGCAAATTGCGCTTTCCGGCTCATCGGCCACACGCTCCTCCGTGCCAGCCAATCGCACTTTGTACGAAACAGTTCGTTCATGTCAATGCAGGATGGCGAGGCAACTGGTGTTCTATCCTATGATCCATTATATCTCCGATATTCTTGATTTCAACTGCTGAAGCACATGTCCGAATTTGATCTCAGCGCCGAGCCCACTCTGGCCGAAAGCACTTATCAGCGGCTGCGCGCGGATATCGTGGCCTGCACCCTGACACCGGGACAAAAGCTGCGGCTTGACCCGCTGCGGACCCAATATGGCGTGGGGGTGAGCACGTTGCGGGAGATCCTCAATCGGCTCGCGAGCGAAAGTCTTGTCGTGGCCGAGGGGCAGAAGGGGTTTTCCGTGGCCCCGGCAACGGAGGCCGATCTGCGCGAAATCGCCGAATTGCGGCTTTTGCTCGAAGGCCATGCGCTGGCGCTGTCGCTCGAGCGCGGCGATCTCGAATGGGAGGGGCGCGTGGTTGCCGCCCACCACAAGCTGGCGGCAATCGAAAAACGGCTTCTGGCCGGCGAGGCGCGAAACATCGTCGATTGGGTGCGTTATGATTTTTCGTTCCACAATGCGCTGATCTCGGCCTGCGGCTCGGCGGCATTGCTGGCGCTGCACGCGGCGATCTTCGACCGGTTCCTGCGCTACCACATGCTGGCGTCGAGTTTTCGTGGCAAGGGCGTGGTCGGAGATCACCAGGCGCTGTTCGAACTCGCCCTGGCGCGCGACGCCGCAGGGGCCGTCAGCATGCTGGAGGCCCATGTCGAAAAAGGCGTGGAGCACGTACTTTCGACGGGAGCTCTGGCGCGCTGAGCGCAGTCAGGCATGCGCAGCGAAGGTTCTTCCCATTTCGGCGGGATCGGGTTCTAGCCCGGTGAAAAGCTGGAAGGCGCGCACGGCCTGATAAATCGCCATGCCCCCGCCCGGCAGGGTGGGACAGCCCAGTTCGGCCGCCTGCTGCAGCAAATGGGTACGGCGCGGAAAATAGATGATGTCGGCGACCCATTGATGCCCAGCGAGGAGCGCCGGATCGAACGGGGTGCCGGGGTATTTTTCCATGCCCACGGGGGTCGCGTTAACGACGCCGTCGACCCGGGCAAGGATTTCAGGGAGTGCGTCGGGTGGAAGAGCGGTTGCGGCGACGCTCTCTTCGACGAGTTGGGCGGCGAGACTTGAGGCTTTGGCTTGATCGGCATCGACAATGTTGATTTCGCCAACACCCAGCTGGACGAGAGCCCGGGCTACCGCCACCCCTGCCCCGCCGGCGCCGATCTGGAGCACGCGGCTAAGGGAGGCAGATGGCAGGCCGCGCCGAAAGCTTTCGGCAAAGCCCCAGCAATCCGTATTATGGCCGGTGCGGACGCCGTCGCGAAACACCACGGTATTGACCGCGCCGATGGCGGCAGCTTCGGGGGAGAGGCCATCGAGCAGGACGAGCACCGCCTGCTTGAACGGATAGGTAACGTTGACCCCTGCATAGCCCTGTGCCTGGGCCTCGGCGAGAACGGCGTCGAGATCAATGTCCTCAAGGTTTAGCCGGTCAAAATCTATGAGATCATAATTGTAGTCGAGACCGAGGCGTCTTCCCTCGGTTTCGTGCATGATCGGGGAGAGGGACGAGCCGATGCCGCGGCCGAGCAGTCCGATGCGGACCAGCGCGCCGGCAGGCCCGGCGGCCGGCATTGGGGCGATCGCGGCAAAGGCGCGACGCACTCGCTCGTCTTGATCAGCCAATGGCCATGCTCCCCGGCGAGGACGCTTTGCCCCTCTGCCCTTGTCTTGTGCAGCGCCAGCCCGATACAACAGGCGAAGCGATTTGCCCGACGATGTACGAACTGGTTAGTTTAGTCAATTGCGGGTGCGGACGAGAAAGGCGCCTTCATGTCATCTCCTGGTTCCTCCCTGCCGGCCACCGGCCGCAAGGCCACGACGCGCCAGCAGGATCCGGAAGGCACGCGCCAGAACATCATCGAGATCGCGTCCCAGGAATTCGCGCTGAACGGGCTTTCGGGAGCGCGTATCGACGAGATCGCCGCCAAGACTCGCGCCTCCAAGCGCATGATCTATTATTATTTCGGCGACAAGGAAGGGCTCTATCTCAGTGCCCTCGAAAACGCCTATGCGCAGGTGCGGAGCGGTGAAGCCAAGCTCGACATCGAAGGCCTCAGCCCCATGGAGGGGCTGAAGAAGCTCGTCGAATTCACCTTCGAGCATCACCACCAGCATGAAGATTTCATCCGCATGGTGATGATCGAGAATATCCACCATGGTCAGTATCTCGAAAAATCCGGCGTGATCCGCGACCTCAATGTGACCGCCATCGCCCATATCCGCAGTCTTTATGAGCGCGGCTTGGCGGACGGCCTTTTCCGGCCCAATCTCGACCCGCTGGAAATCCATTGGCAGATCAGCGCGTTGTGCTTTTTCAATGTCTCCAACCGGGCGACGTTTTCGCAATTGTTCGCGCGCGATTTCGGCGCCGACGAGATGCAGAGCCGGCTCAAGCAGAACACGATAGACATGGTGCTGCGCTATATGGTGCGGCCGGAAAAGCTGGCTGGGCTCTGATTTTTCCGTCGCCTCGGCGGGGCCTTATGGCGACATAATTCCTTTCTGTCGGTGCTGCCAAGCCTTCAGCACCAAGCCCCTGCCTCGTCACGTTTGTGCGGTGCGATTGACCGGTTGGACTATTCATCCTAACAATGTACGAACTAGTTCGTTTACTGTGGGGTGACGGGCGTGAAGACGTCGATTGCGACTGTGTCGATCAGCGGGGACCTCCGCGAAAAGCTCGAGGCCATTATAGCCGCGGGTTTTGACGGGGTGGAAATCTTTGAGAACGATTTTCTGGCCTACCACCTCTCGGCCGCCGAAGTCGGCGCGATGGCGCGCGATCTGGGGCTCGAAATCACGCTGTTCCAGCCCTTCCGCGACTTCGAAGGATTGCCGGAGCCGCTGCGGGCCAAGGCCTTTGACCGGGCCGAGCGCAAATTCGACCTGATGGAAGCCATGGGTGCGCCGCTGATGCTGGTGTGCTCGAGCGTATCGCCGGCGGCGCTGGGCGGGATCGACCGGGCCGCGTCGGATTTTCATGAGCTGGGGGAGCGGGCGAAAAAGCGTGGGCTGAAGGTAGGTTATGAGGCGCTGGCCTGGGGGCGCCACGTGTTCGATCACCGCGATGCCTGGGAAGTGGTGCGGCGGGCCGACCACCCCAATATCGGGCTGATCCTCGACAGTTTTCACTCTCTCTCGCGGCGCATCCCGTCCGACACGATCCGGTCCATTCCCGGCGACAAGATCTTTATCGTGCAGGTGGCCGATGCGCCCGCCTTCGATATGGATCTGCTCTATTGGAGCCGGCATTTCCGCAATATGCCTGGCGAGGGCGATCTGCCGGTGGTGGACTTTGCCCGCGCCGTGGCGGCGACCGGCTATGACGGGCCGCTATCGCTGGAAATCTTCAACGATCAGTTCCGCTCCGGCGCCCCGGGCACCATTGCCGCCGATGGCCACCGCTCGCTGATCTATCTCAAAGACCAGATGCGTGTGGCCGAGCCGGCGCTGTTTGCCGGTGGGAGCGCCCTGCCCCCGCGCGTGGCGGTGAATGGAGTGTCGTTCGTCGAGTTTGCGACGGGCGGGCGGGACGCGGAGCCGTTGACCAAGCTCTTGGGTCAATTGGGCTTTTCCCGCAGCGGGCAGCACAGGAGCAAGAGCGTCGAGCGCTTCAGCCAGGGCGGGATCAATCTCGTGGTCAACACCGATCGCGAAGGGCTGGCGCATGCGGCCTATCTCGCCCATGGCACCGCGGCCTATGCGATCGGACTTGAGGTCGAGGATGCAGAGGCGACGCTAAACCGGGCCAAAGCGCTCGATGCAAAGCCCTTTTCCCAGCATGTGGGGGAAGGCGAACTCTCCATCCCCGCAATTCGCGGCGTGGGTGGCGGGCTCATCTATTTCCTCGATCAGGGGACCGATCTGGCGCGGGTTTGGGATATCGAGTTCGCGGAAACGGCCGATCAGGCGTCCGACGCCGGACTTATCCGCATTGATCACATCGCCCAGACGATGAATTACGACGAGATGCTGACCTGGATTCTGTTTTATCGGTCGATCTTCGTGGTCGACAAGGGGACGATGGTCGATGTCATCGATCCGGCGGGGCTGGTGCGCAGCCAGGTGATTGCCAATGCCGAGGGGACGTTGCGGCTGACGCTCAACGGGGCGGAAAGTCATCGAACGCTGGCGGGTCATTTCATTGCCGAGACCTTTGGGTCGAGCGTCCAGCACATCGCCTTCGCTTCGCGGGACATTGTCGAGACTGCGAAGGCCATGGAGGCTAATGGCTTGGTTCCGCTCGCGATTTCACCGAACTACTACGATGACCTGGCGGCTCGGATCGATATTGAGCCGGAGCTGATCGCGACGCTCAAGCGCCATAACCTGCTCTATGACCGCGATGGGGCGGGGGAATATTTCCAGTTCTACCTGCCCAGCTTTGCCGATGGGTTCTTCTTCGAAGTCGTCGAGCGCCGGGGTGGCTATTCGGGATATGGCGCCATCAATGCCCCGTTCCGGATCGCAGCGCAAAAGCGGGCGATCCGGCCGGCGAGCGTGCCGCGGCGTTAAACCGGACTGGACGATCCCAACCCACTTATCCCCTTTATCCCCCTTGTGCGACACCGCGGGCAGAGGCCCGGCATAAAGGGGGGCCGAAACCGCGCCATTTTACGCCATGGCGCGGCTGGGGGGAGAAATCAACCCGGCAGGCCAGTGTAGTTTTCGGCGAGGCTCTGTTGGGCGATGCGGGAGCTTGCCAGATAGTCGAAATCGGCGCGCTGGATGCGACGGCCAAAGGCCCCGGCATCGGGGAAAGTGTGGAGGAGACTGGTCATCCACCAGGAGAAGCGCTCCGCCTTCCAGATGCGGTCGAGCACTTTGGCCGAATAGGCATTAATGCCGGCTTCGGACTTTTCTGAAACGGCCTCGATCAGCGCATCGGCGAGGACGGCCACGTCGCTCATGGCCAGGTTAAGGCCCTTGGCGCCGGTGGGCGGCACGATATGGGCGGCATCGCCAGCGAGGAAGAGGCGGCCAAAGCGCAGGGGTTCGGCCACGAAACTGCGCAGCGGGGCGATGGATTTTTCAATGGAGGGGCCGGTTTGCAGGGCTTCGGCCGTCTCGGGATTGAGGCGGGCGCGCAACTCGTCCCAGAAGCGGTCATCGGACCAGGCCTCGACCTTTTCGTCGGTCGGCACCTGCACGTAATAGCGGCTGCGCGTGGGCGAGCGCTGGGAGCAGAGGGCAAAGCCGCGGGCGTGGTGAGCATAGATCAGCTCATCGGCGACCGGCGGCTTGTCGACCAGAATGCCAAGCCAGCCAAAGGGATAGACGCGCTCGAAAGTGGTGAGGGCGGACAGGGGCACGCTCTGGCGGCTGATGCCGTGAAAACCGTCGCAGCCGGCTATATAGTTGGTATCGATGCGATGAGTGACGCCATCCTTGGTGTAGGTGACATAGGGGCTGGTGTCGAAATCATGCAGTTCGACATTTTCGGCGTCGTATATGGTCCGGGCCTGGCGGGCCGCCATCAGATCGCGGGTCACTTCTGTCTGGCCATAGACCATCACATGGCGGCCAATAAGTTCGGTGAAATCAAGGCGTTGGCGGTCGCCGTCAAAGCTCAGTTCAATGCCGTGATGGATGAGGCCCTCTGCATGCATGCGGGCGCCGACGCCGGCGCGGTCCATGAGCTCCATCGTGCCCTGTTCGAGCACGCCGGCGCGAATGCGGCCGAGCACGTAATCGGGGCTCTTACGCTCGAGAATGATGGCGTCGATGCCTGCCAGTTCGAGCAAGCGGCCCAGCATCAGGCCCGCAGGTCCGGCTCCGATAATAGTAACTTCAGTGCGCAATTTGTTACCCCATTGTTAGCATTATCATGCGCGTTGGCGGGGATTGGTGAATGGACAGGGGGTGCATAGTCTTGCACTATCCGAACATGAACCACATTCCGGTCTATGCACTCTATGGCGAGCAGGAGGTGAGCCAGGACTGGCTGCACTGGGAGACCATCCAATCGCGCAGTCGCCTGCATGGCTATCGCATCGCCCCGCACCGGCATGAGCAGTTCTTCCAGGTGCTGCATCTGACGGGCGGGTGGGCAAGGGTCGGCATCGACGATGCCAGTTTCGACATCAGGCATGAGGGCGTGGTGGTGCTGCCGGCGCTGAGCGTGCACGGGTTCCTCTTCAGCGACGATGTGGAGGGTATCGTGGTGACGCTGATGGAGCGGGACCTGGTGGGCATGGGGCTAGGCCTGCCGGGACCGCAGGTGTTGCAGGGGACGAGCCTTTTCATCGGGGACGCGATCGACCGGCTGATCGGTGAGGCAGACCGGCCAGGCAGCGACCATGAGGCGGCGATGCGGGCGCATCTGACACTGCTGCTGGTGGCGCTCAACCGGGCGAGCCAGGAGGCTGCCCCGGCCGGCGGACCGGCGCAGCGGGCGCTGATCCATGCCAAGGCGTTTCGGGCGCTGGTGGACCAGCGGTTTCGCGAGACGCGACGGATTGGGGACTATGCCGAACTTTTGGGGATCAGCCAGACCCATCTCAACCGGGTGTGCCGGGAGGTTCTGGGGGCATCGGCGCTGGAAGTGGTGGAGCGGCGGCTCGCGCTCGAGGCGCGGCGGATGCTGGCTTTTTCATCGCTGTCGATCAAGCAGATCGGGGCGGAGCTGGGCTATGAGGACCCGGCCTATTTTTCGCGGGTGCTGACGCGGGTGCTGGGGGCGCCGCCGGGGGAAATTCGCAAAGGGGCGCTGGAGCGGGAGGGGTGAGGTTTTGGCGGGGGGCGGTCCCCCTCCCTAGCGCCGCCAAGGGCCTTGCGGCCCAAGCTTTGCTACCCTCCTCTCAGGGGGGAGGGTGAATTCAGCGTTTTTGGCGCCGTTGGGCTCGCCGCATTGGGCTGCGCTCGGGCTTGAGCCGAGGGGCGTTGTCCGTGCGCATGAAAATCATCGCGGCTCCCGGAGTGGCCCTCGGGTCGAGCCCGAGGGAAGCTGGTTTCGGGGCTAAAATCCCCCTCCCTAGCGCCGCTGGGGCTTGCGGCCCAAGCTTTGCTACCCTCCCCTCCGGGGCGAGGGTGAATTCGGCGTTTGTGGCGCTGTTAGGTTTCCCCGCATTGGGCTGCGCTCGGGCTTGAGCAGAGGGGTGTTGTCCATGCGCATGAAAATCATCGCGGCTCCCTGAGTGGCCCTCGGGTCGAGCCCGAGGGAAGCTGGTGGTTGATTGCGCGGTTGGGCGTCAGAACGGGTAATGAATGTGGTCGGCGCCCTGGACGGTGATCCAGCGGAGGTCGGTGAATTCGGCGATGCCGGCCTTGCCGCCGAAGCGGCCGTAGCCGGAGGCTTTGACGCCGCCGAAGGGCATCTGGGCTTCGTCGTGGACCGTGGGGCCATTGATATGGCAGATGCCGCTCTGGATGCGGCCGGCGACGGCCATGGCGCGGGTGGTGTCGCGGCCGAAGACGGCAGCGGCGAGGCCATATTCGGTGTCGTTGGCAACGCGCACGGCTTCATCGACGCCGCTGACGCGGGTGACCGCGACGATGGGGCCGAAGCTTTCCTCGTGGTAGATCTTCATTTCGGCGGTGACATTGTCGAGGACGGTGGCTTCCATGATGGCGCCGTCAATGCCGCCACCGGCGAGGATTGTTGCGCCCTTGGCCACCGCGTCCTTGATGAGGCCATCGATGCGCTGGGCCGCCGAGGCATCGACCAGGCACCCGAGCGGGGTGTTGTTTTCGCGCGGATCGCCGGCCTTGAGCGATTTTGCCTTGGTGGCCAGCGCCGTGACGAATTCATCGGCGATGGCGGCATCGACGACGATGCGCTCGGTCGACATGCAGATCTGGCCCTGGTTCATATAGGCGCCGAAGGCGGCAGCGGCGACGGCCTCAGAGATATCGGCATCATCGAGGACGACGAAGGGCGCCTTGCCGCCGAGTTCGAGCAGGGCGGGCTTCAGGTTCCTTGCCGCCAGCTCGGCGATGTGGCGACCGACCTTGGTGGAGCCGGTGAAATTGACGCGGCGGATGGCCTTGTGGGCGATCAGCGCCTCGACCAGCTGTGGAGCATCGGCCGGGGCATTGGACACCACATTGAGCACGCCCTTGGGCAGGCCCGCCTCGACCAGCACTTCGGCAATGAGGCGATGGGTGCGCGGGCAAATCTCGCTGGATTTGAAAACCACGGTATTGCCGCAGGCGAGCGGGGTGGCGATGGCGCGAACGCCCAGAATGACCGGGGCATTCCACGGCGCGATGGAGAGCACGACGCCCGCTGCCTGGCGCACGCCATAGGCCGTCGAGCCCGGGCGGTTGGAGGGGATGATCTCGCCGGTGATCTGGGTGGTGAGGCCCGCTGCTTCGCGCAGCATTTCGGCCGAGAGCATGACATTGAACCCGGCCCAGCCGGCGGTGGCGCCGGTTTCGGCGGCCATGGCGGCGATGAAATCGGGGGCTCTGGCGTCGAGCTTGTCGGCGGCGGCGAGGAGAATCTTGCGGCGGGCCGCGGGCGGGGTCTGGCTCCAGCCAGGGAAAGCAGCGGCGGCGGCATCGGCTGCGCGCAGTGCATCATCCAGTGTGGCGGCAGCGGCGCTTGTCGCCAGCTCGCCAGTCATGGGGTTGTGACGCTCGAAGCTGGCCCCGCCACTGGCTTGGACGTCCTGATTGTCGATCAGCAGGCTGAGAGCGTTCATGCAGCGTACTCCGGTTTCGTTCGATGGCTCAGCTCGGAGATAGGCTCCGCAGCCGAAAATGCAAAGGGAGACAAGAAAGAAGGCAATGGCAAGACCCTGGCTGGCGCTTCAAGGACGCAGCCGCGCGGCAATGTCGCGGACGGCCTGCATCAGCGCCTGGGCGGCGAGGCCGGGGGCAGCATCGGCGCGGGTGGTGAAGCCGACCGGGCCCAGGGTTTCCGTCGTATCGACCGGCAGCAGCGCCAATTGCCCGTCGCCCACGTCGCGGGCAACGACGCCTTCGGAAATGATCCAGACCGCATCGGTTTGGCGCACATAGGAGCGCCCGAAGGCATCGGAGATGGTTTCGATTTCGTCGCGCAGAGCGGTGAGCCCATGGGTGCGGAGGAGCCGTTCGACCAGCGGGCGAATGACCGAGCCGGGCGTGGGCATCAGCACCTGGTAAGGCTCTATGCTTTTGAGCGTGAAATCGGGGCGGCCCAGCAGGGGATGGCCGGGCCGAACCACCATGGCGACGCGCTCGGAATAAAGATGCTCGAAGGCGAGGCCCAGCATGGCCTCGGGTTCGGCCATGCGGCCGATGACGAGATCGACATCCCCGGTGCGCAGGCGTGTGAGGAGATAGTCATTGGGGCCGGTGACGATGCGCGTATGCACGCCCGGCTGGTGGGTGGTGAAGGTCTGGACGGCCTCGGGCAGGATGCGGGCGGAAACCGTGGGGAGCGCGCCGATGCGGACCAATGCGCTTTCGGCTCCGGTGCGGGCGGCGTCGATCCCCTGGCGGAGGGCCGCGATGGCGGTCGCGGCGTAGCGGTAAAACACGTCGCCAAAGGCGGTGAGCTGGAGCTTGCGGCGGCCGCGATCGAAGAGCGGGGCGCCGAGAATGTCCTCAAGATCCTGCACGGTCTTGGTGGCGGCAGGCTGGCTGATATTGAGGGCCTCGGCGGCACGAACCATGCTGCGGAGGCGCGCGACTTCGAGGAAGCAGGCCAGATGGCGCAGTTTTATGCGGGGATCGATGAGGCGCTCACGCATTGAGGGTTCCGGTTATCGAAATCGGCACAGGCCTGCCCCAAATCGGGATTTGAATAATCAGGCGGTTATACTGTTGCCGATCTTTATCATTTTACTCGCGGGGCGACAGGGGATTAAATCGGGCTGAAGAGGGGATCAGCATGCTTTTTGCAGAGATTGGCGGCGTGGTGCTGCATTACCGGGTCAACGGAGCGGCGGGCGCGCCGGTGGTGGCGCTGGCCAATTCGCTGGGCACGGACGCGCGCATCTGGGACGGGGTGATTGCGCGGCTGGCCGAGACCTATCGCGTCATTTCCTATGACAAGCGCGGGCACGGGCTGAGCGATGCGCCGGCCGGGGAGTATCGCCTTGAGCAGCATATCGACGATCTTTCCGGACTGCTCCATCATCTCGGTGTCGATGAACTGGCGCTGGGCGGGGTCTCGGTCGGCGGGCTGATCGCGCAGGGTTTTGCGCTCAAGCACCCGGGGCGGCTCAGGGCACTGGTGCTGTGCGACACGGCGCCGAAAGTGGGCGACGGGGCGTTCTGGGCGGCGCGGATGGACAAGGTTTTGTCCGAAGGGCTCGGGGCCATTGCCGATGGGATCATGGAGCGCTGGTTCAGCCCGGGATTTCGCGAGAATGAGAAGATCGCGCTGGCCGGGTGGCGGAATATGTTCTTGCGCGCCGACCCCAAGGGCTATGCGGCGACCTGCGCGACATTGCGCGATGCCGATCTGCGGGGCGATATTGGGAAGATCGACGTGCCGACGCTGGTGGTGGCGGGGGAGGATGACCTCGCAACGCCGCCCGATCTCGTGCGCAGGACGGCCGAGGCGATCCCCGGCGCGCGCTTTGTGAGCCTGCCGGGGGTGGGCCATATTCCTTCCATCGAGCGGCCGGCGGAACTGGCGACGCTGATGGCGGATTTTTTCAAGGAGGCCGGTCATGGCTGACAAGACGCGGTTCGAGCAGGGGATGGAAACACGCCGCTCGGTGCTGGGCGATGCGCATGTGGACCGGGCGAGCGCGCGGGCAACGCCGTTCGACACCGACTTCCAGACTTTTATTACCGAAGGCGCCTGGGGCTCGGTATGGTCGCGGCCGGGGCTGACGAAGCGCGAGCGCTCGCTGATCACTCTGGCGCTGCTGGCAGCGGCGGGGCATGACGAGGAGGTCGCCATGCATGTGCGGGCGACGGAAAATACCGGGGCGAGCCCGGACGACATCAAGGAAGCGCTGCTGCATGTGGCCGTCTATGCCGGCGTGCCGGCGGCCAATCGCGCCTTCCGGATCGCCAAGGAAGAACTGGCAAAGCGTAAGGAGGGCGCGCAATGAGTGGCATTATTCTGCCGGGAGAAGACGGGGCGCTCTATCAGCGCGACATGGCCTGGCATCCGCCAGCCAATACGCCCGGATATAAGAGCACGACCTTCCGGGCGCCGCGCCATAGTCTTCTGTCACTGGGACCGACAAAGTCGGAGCTGACGGGGCCGACCTTTGGGCATGAAAAGCTCGGGCCGCTCGACAATGATCTCATTCGCAATTTCAGCCAGGACGGCACCGAGGCCATCGGGCAGCGGATGATCGTCTATGGTCAGGTGCTGGACGAGAATGCGCGCGCCGTGCCCAATACGCTGGTGGAATTCTGGCAGGCCAATGCCGGCGGGCGCTATCGCCACAAGAAGGAAGGCTATCTGGCTGCACTCGACCCCAATTTCGGCGGGTTCGGGCGGGCGCTGACCGATTCAAACGGTTTTTATTCGTTCCGCACCGTCAAGCCGGGCGCCTATCCCTGGCCCAATGGCGGCAATGACTGGCGGCCGGCCCATATCCACTTCTCGGTCTTCGGCCACGCCTTTGCACAGCGGCTGATCACCCAGATGTATTTCGAGGGCGACCCAATGATCTGGCAGTGCCCGATTGTCGGCACCGTGCCGGACAAGGCCGGGATCGAGCAGCTGATCGCAAAACTGGACCGGCACAATACGACACCGATGGATGCGCTGGCCTATCGTTTCGATATCGTGCTGCGCGGCCGCCGCTCGACCATGTTCGAGAACAAAATGGAGGGGAACTGATGTTGCACCCGACCCCGATCCTGAAGGAAACCCCGTCGCAGACGGCGGGGCCCTATGTGCATATCGGTCTGACGCCGAACTTTGCCGAACTGGGGGGCGTCTATGACGACCCCGGCAAGACTATGCTGACGCCGGATACCAAGGGCGAGCGCATCGACATCGTCGTGCGGGTCATCGATGGCAGCGGCGTACCGGTGGGGGATGCGGTCGTCGAAATCTGGCAGGCCGATGGCGACGGGCAGTTCGCGGCGCCGACCACGCGAAACTTCAATGCGGCGCCGGCCTATACCGGATGGGGGCGCCAGCCGGCCAATGGCGAGGGCGTCTTGACGTTCGAGACGATCAAGCCCGGCCCGGTGGAGGGGCGGGACGGCAAGCTGCAGGCGCCGCATGTCAGCCTCTGGATCGTGGCGCGCGGGATCAATATCGGGCTGATGACACGGCTTTATTTTGAGGACGAGGCCGCGGCCAATGAGAGTGACTATGTGCTCGGCAAGATCATGGACAAGCGGCGGCGCACGACGCTGATTGCAAGGCGTGAAGAGGGGGCGGTGCCGAAATATGTGCTGGATATCCATCTCCAGGGGGAGAAGGAGACGGTGTTTTTTGATTTTTGATTTTTTTGGGTTTGGGGCTCTCGATACCCCCTCCTAGCCTCCCCCTGATAGGGGGAGGGACGAACCGAGTTTGCTCATCGGTCTGCGAGCCACCGAAGCACCCCTCCCCCTCTCAGGGGGAGGTTGGGTGGGGGTACTTCCCTCGAGCTTGAGCGGAGGGTCAATTTGAGGGCCCAAATGCTGGTGCGTTGGAGAGTGGCCCTCGGGTCAAGCCCGAGGGAAGCCAAGGCTGCATGTCACTGAGGCCGCTGCGGGCCGGACTGTGCGGGGGGCGATGGTATAAATGAACAGGAACGGACACCAACTGCCCATGACCAATCTGCTCTCGGCCCTTTGTGGCGATGATGAAATCGAGGCGCTGCTGGGCGATGCACGGCAGGTGGCGGCCATGCTGGCGTTTGAGCGGGCGCTGGCGGAGGCGAGTGCGGATTGCAGCTGGATTGGCGAGGATGCGGCTGCGGCGGTCGGGGCGGCGATTGACGGGTTCGAGCCGGATTGGGCGGATTTATATGCCGGCATGGCGCGGGATGGGGTGGTGGTGCCGGCGCTGGTCAAGCAATTGCGGGCACGCGTGGCCGAACCGCATGGCGGGGCGCTGCACCGTGGGGCGACCAGCCAGGACGCCATCGATACGGCGATGATGGTGCAGATTGCCGGAATTTTCGATGTCTATGAGCGACGCCTCAACGCGGTGCTGGACGCTCTGGATGGGCTCACCAGGACCCATGGCCATGCTCAATTGATGGCGCATACGCGCATGCAGATGGCGCTGCCGACGAATTGGGGGGCCAAGCTCTCGAGCTGGGGCGAGCCGCTGGGGCGGCATCTGCGCGCGCTCTCCGGACTGCGGGGTAGCCTGCTGGTGGTGCAATTGGGCGGGCCGGTCGGCGATGGCGGCAGCTTCGAGGGGCATGCCGAAGCCATTCGCGCCGGCGTGGCACAGCGGCTCGGCCTTGGGATCGCGACGCCCTGGCAGACGCAACGCGACCCGATCGTGGCGCTGGGAGCGCTCCTCGCCCAGATCAGCGGCAGCTTGGGCAAGATCGGAGTCGATATTGCGCTGCTGGCCCAGAACGAGATCGGCGCGGTGCGGCTCGAAGGCGGCGGCGGTTCATCGGCGATGGCGCATAAATCGAACCCCGTGAATGCCGAAGTGCTGGTGGCGCTGGCGCGCTACAATGCCGGATTATCGGGGGTTCTGGCCCAGGCGCAGATCCATGAATATGAGCGCTCCGGCGCGGCCTGGACGCTCGAATGGCTGACCCTGCCGCAGATGCTGATCGCCTGTGGGGCGAGCCTGCGGATCGGACAAACCCTGCTTTCGCAGCTGCGGATCGGCTGAGCCAGAGCGCCGCCCGTGGCCGTTTTCCTTGACCAATCGCCGTCGTTTCGCCATCAAGGGGCCCAGATTAGGGCGTATCCGCCAAACTTATTGCCGTCGACAAGGATTTTGCGCATGCGGGCACGAGTAGCAGGCCTAGCGGCAACACTGGCTTTCGCCGTCGCGGTTTCCGGCTGTTCCATGGCGGGTGTCAAGCCGCTTCCCGGTGGCGCCCAGGCCGCCATTCCTGCAAGTTCGGCCATTGCCGCGCTGGCATCGGGCGGCGCTACGCCGGAGGGCCATGTGCCCCGCGCCAGCGCCGTTCCCAAGGCCAGCTCCGATGTTCTTCTCGGCTTCGCGCAGAGTGAGCGCGGCGCGCTCGATGGGCTGATTTCCCATTATTCCAGCGTCTACAATGTGCCGGAAAGCCTCGTGCGGCGCGTGATCGTGCGCGAAAGCGGCTATAATGCCGGCGCGCGCAACGGACCTTATTACGGCCTCATGCAGATCAGCCACGCCACCGCGCGCGGCATGGGCTATTCGGGGGAAGCGGCGGGCCTGCTCGATGCCGAAACCAATCTGCGCTATGCGGTGCGCTATCTGGCCGGGGCCTATGTGACGGCCAATGGCAATCACGACCGCGCGGTACAATTCTACGCCAAGGGCTATTATTACGACGCCAAGCGCCTGGGCCTTCTGCAAAAGAGCGGCCTGCGCTAGGCGGAGGCCCCCCTCCTGACCTCCCCCTGAAGAAGGGGGAGGGATCGGCCGGTGGCACACATATATTGCGACACACTCGATGGGTTACTCCCCCTTCCGCAGGGGGAGGTCAGGTGGGGGTGGGCATACCCTGTCGTCTTCACACCACTTCGAGATTGACCTCAAAGCCCTTCCGGCTGACCTCGCTATAGGGGCAGATGATGTGGGCGCGATTGACGATGTCCTCAACCTTCTCCCGGTCCAGCCCTGGCACGTCGATCTTGAGCGCGGCCTGGATCCAGAACCCCTCGCCATCCGGCCGATCGCGGAAACTCACCTCGGCGGTAACCTTTGCTTCGTCGGGGATCTTGTCGCCGCTCTTGCGGGCGGCCGCCTTCATGGCGCCGAGGAAGCAGGCGGAATAGCCCACGGCAAAGAGCTGTTCGGGATTGGTGCCGCGCGCCCCATCGCCGCCCATTTCCTTTGGCGACGTCAAAGTGACATCGAGCACGCCATCATCGGTCGCACCGTGGCCGACACGGCCGCCGGTCGAAGTGGCACGCGCCGTATACATGATCTTGGTCATCAGGCATCTCCTTGGTTTATCATTGGGTAACCACGCGGGATGGTGGGCCGGTTGCGTCACAATGAAGACAATCGGCTGCGACACGAACAAGATCATGACACTGACGGGCTCGATAGGGGCAATATGATACGTGCGAAAATGTCCGCCCTGATGGTTGCCGCCGTTCTGGCACTCGGCGTCCAGTCGCCGGCGCTGGGACGCGATCTCTGCACCATCGTCGCCGACGCTTCGACACGGGCAATCCTCCATCAGGAGGGGAATTGCGAGACCCGGGGGACCCCCGCCTCGACCTTCAAGATCGCGCTGGCGGTGATGGGGTTTGCGGATGGGATCCTCATTTCGAGCGAGGTCCCGAAGCTGCCGTTCAAGCAAGGCTATGCCGATTGGGGCGGAGCAGCCTGGAAAGAAGACGCGACGCCCGCGCGATGGATGGAGCATTCCATCGTCTGGTATTCGCAGAGACTGGCCGAGGCGATGGGTGCCGAAAGGCTGGGCCTGCATGCGCGCAATTTCGGCTATGGCAATGCCGATTTTTCCGGGGACCCCGGAAAGAACAATGGCCTCGAACGCGCCTGGATATCGTCGTCTCTGGCCATTTCGCCGCTGGAGCAGGCGGCATTTCTGGCTGCGCTGGTCGAGGGGACATTGCCGGTTTCGGCGGAGGCGATGGCAGGGGCAATGGCGCTGGTCGAAGAGGCCGGCACGGTGGATGGCTGGCGCATTTTCGGCAAGACCGGATCGGCCTATCCTCGCAATCGGGACGAGAGTTTCGACCGGGCGCGGGGCTGGGGATGGTTTGTCGGCTGGGCCGAAAAAGGCGGGCAGACACTGGTCTTCGCGCGGCTGGCCCAGGACGAAGAGCGGCACCCTGTTTCAGGCGGGCTTCGGGCGCGCGATGCGCTGGTGCGGGATTGGGCGGGACTGATCCGGGCAGCGGGGCTTTGAGGGGGGGAGGGCCGACGACCTGCTTGGCCGACATTCGGCCCCAGTCACCGAACTGACACGCGAATTGGCGGTATCGGGGCTCGCGGAGTGGCCCTCGGGTCGAGCCCGAGGGAAGCCGGTGCGGGGATGGGGGGCGGAATGCCCCCCTCTTTGAGACGTGGCGATCAGCGCGTGGGGGCGACGCCGTAGAACTTTTCGATCTCGTCCAGCATGATATTGGCAGCGATGATGCCGCCGGCGGTGTTCCAGATGGCGTCGGAAACGGCATGGACCTTACCGGCCTTGACCACGTTCAAATTCTGCCAGAGCGGATCGGCTGTCCAGTCGGCGGCCTGGCTGTCGGCTTCGCCATTGCCGGTTTCATAGTTGAAATAGAACAGGCGATCCCCTTCGAGCTCGGGAATGCGCTCCTTGGTGATTTCTTCGGCGAAATCGTCCTTGTCCTGGGTCGCGGGACGCTTGAAACCGATTTCGTTTAGGATCAGGCCCGAGAAAGTATCCTTGTAATAGATGCGGGTCTGGCCGGCCATGAAGCGGGCGATGGAGATCTGTTCGTTGAGCGCGTCACCCAGTTCGGCACTCAGCGCGTCGATGCGCGCATCGAATTTGGCCAGTTCGGCCTTGCCCTTTTCGCCCACGCCGGCCGCGTCGGTATAGAGCTCCATATTGATCTTCCAGTCGCCGCGCAGGCGCTCGGAAATCACGGTCGGGGCAATGGCGGACAGCTGCTCGTAGATCTTTTCATGGCGCATCTTGTTGCCCAGGATCAGATCGGGCTCGAGGGACACGAGAAGCTCCAGATTGACCGCGGATTCTTCGCCCACAACCACGACATCGGCCATGTCAGCGGCGATGTGATCGTACCAGGGATTGCCGAGGAAGGATTTGACCGCGCCGACCGGCGTGATGCCGACGGCAAGCAATGCCTCGGTGCCCTCATTGGTCAGCACGATGATGCGCTGCGGATTGTCCGGCACATCGGTGACGCCCATGGAATGGGTGATTTCGCGGGCCAGCACCGGCGCGGACAGGAGACCGGCAAGGGCGATCGAGGCGAAAATCGTGGAGGCATACTTCATTGGAGTTCCCTCTTTTCTTGACATCGAGCGTCAGAAATAAGATGGCTGCAAACAGCCAGAAGTGAACCTGACTGTCAATATCAACATAGAGAGTATCCACGTGGCCTCAGCCTTGTCAGTGCCCCGGCCGATTTCCCTGTCTCGCCCCTCGCGGGTCCAGGTCTATGTCGGGCTGGCGCTGCTGCTTGCCCTGTCGATGCTGGCCAGCCTGACCCTGGGCTACAAGGTCTACTCGCTCGACCAGGTGTTCACTGCGCTCTTTGCCCATGACGGATCGGAAACCTCCGTGGTGATTGCGGGCCTGCGATTGCCGCGGGCGCTGATTGCGCCATTGACCGGGGCGGCGCTTGGCATGGCGGGGGTGCTGGTGCAGACGCTGTCGCGCAATCGCATCGCCTCGCCGGATACGCTCGGGCTCAATGCCGGCGCGTCCCTCGCCGTCGTCGTGGCGGGCATCGTCTTTGGCGTGCAGTCGCTGGCAGGGCTTGCCATGGCCGCCTCGCTCGGTGCCTTTGTCACCGCCATCGTGGTGTTCGGCATCGCCGCCGGCGCGGGCGGGCTTTCGCCGCTCAAGATCGTCCTGGTCGGGGTGACCTTTGCCAGCCTCTCCCATGCCTTCGTCGAAGTGCTGCTGACCAGCAATGAGGCCATGCTGCAGCAATTGCTGTTCTGGCTATCGGGCGCCTTTGTCGACCGGCCCATCGGGCTTTTCTACACCGCCCTGCCCGTCGTTCTGGTTGGAGGCATTGTCGCAGTGGGGCTGTCGCGGGCGCTCGATGCGCTGCAGGCCGACGATGCCACCGCGCAGGGGCTGGGCGTGCCGCTGGGCCTCGTTCGCGCCCTGGCCTTCGTGGCCGTGGCGATCTTGACCGGTGCGGCCATATCGATGGCGGGGCCGGTGGCCTTTGTCGGCCTTGTCGTTCCCCATGCCGCACGGCGGCTGGTCGGGCTGAGGCATATTCACCAATTGCCAGCGGCGGCATTGTTCGGCGCCGTCTATGCGACGCTGGCCGATGTGGCGGCGCGCTTCGTCATCTATCCGGTGGAGGCGCCCGTGGGGGCGGTGACCGCCGTGGTGGGGGCCATCACGCTGGTGGTCCTGCTCCGGAGGCGTGCGGCATGAGCGCTTCACTCACCATGACCGGCCAGAGACGCCTCAACCCGGCCGTGCCGACACTGATCGTTGCCGGCGCCTTCTTCCTCCTGCTGCTCGGCGCCATCGGCTTCGGCACGATCTGGATGTCGCCCGAAACCATAGCCAATGTCCTGCTGGGCGGCGGCGAAAAATCGGAACGCCTCGTCATCCTGCAATTGCGCCTGCCGCGCGTCGTGGCGGCGATCATTGCGGGGGCGGCCATCGCCTTTTCCGGCTATCTGCTGCAGCGCATCACCCGCAACGAGCTGGCCTCGCCGGGCGTGCTGGGCGTGGTCGATGGCGCGTCGCTCGGCGTCGTGCTGTTCCTCGCTATTTTTTCAAATGAAGCCAATGCCCTGATGGTGCCCGTGAGCTGGCAGCCGCTGGCGGCGGCAATCGGGGCACTGGTTGCCATCGCGCTGGTCTTCATCCTATCGGGGCGGCAGGCATCGTCGACCATACGCCTCCTGCTGTTCGGCATCGCCATTGCCGCCGTCGCCAAGGCCTTGACGACCATTTTCATCCTGATCGGTCCGAACTATCAGGCCACGCAGGCCGCCCGCTGGCTGGCCGGCGCCGTCTATGCCATCAGCTGGAGCGAAATCCAGATCATGCTGGCGGCGCTGATCCCCACGGTGCTGATCGCCGGCTGGCTCGCACGGGATCTGCCGCCGGCCGATCTCGACGATGTCTCCTCGCGCAGCGTCGGGCTCAATCTGCATTTCTATCGCATTGCCGTCTTTTTCATTGCCGGCGCGCTGACGGCCATCGCGGTCGCCTTTGTCGGCGCGGTCGGCTTTCTCGGGCTGATTGCGCCGCACATGGCGCGGCTGCTGGTCGGCCGGGCGCGCCTTGCCGGCATTGTCACATCCATGATGCTGGGGGCGATGATGCTGGTGGCGGCGGACCTGGTGGTGCGAGTTGCCTTTGCACCGACCGAAGTGCCGGCGGGCACCATTACCGCCATTGTCGGCGCCCCCTATTTCCTCTTCCTGCTGATGCGCAAGGACAAGACCAATGGCTGAGATCCCGACGAGCCGCATCGATGTCGTCGACCTGACGCTGAAATATGGCAATGACACGGTGCTCGACGCACTCAGCCTGCCGATCCCGCGCGGCAAGGTGACCGTGCTGGCAGGGCCCAACGGGTGTGGGAAATCCACACTGTTGCGGGCGATCCGCCGGCTTCAGACGGGGCAGAAGGGGCATATCCTTCTCGATGGCATCGATATCGGCAAGCTGGGCGCAAAGGAGCTGGCGCGCCAGATCGGCCTTTTGGCGCAAAGCCCCAATGCGCCGCCGGATATGAGCGTGGAAGAGCTGGTGCGGCTTGGCCGCTACCCGCACCAGGCGATGATGCAGCCCTGGAGCGAAAAGGACGGGGCAGCGGTGCTGCGGGCCATGGACGGGACCGGGGTGACGAGCCTGCGCCAACGCCATATCGGCTCGCTGTCCGGTGGCCAGCTGCAGCGCGCCTGGATTGCCATGGTCCTGGCGCAGGAGACCGACATTATCTGCCTCGACGAGCCGGTGAACCATCTCGACATGGCCCATCAGCTCGATTGCCTCGACCTCGTGGCAAAGCTCAATCGCGAGAATGGGCGGACCATCGTGCTGGTGCTGCACGATCTCAATTTGGCGGCCCGCTATGCGGACCAATTGGTGTTTGTCCATGAAGGGCGCGTGCGCGCGCTGGGCCGGCCCGAAGAGCTGATGAAGCCGGAATTGCTGGCGGAGGTGTTCGAGGTGGACGCCGCGATCATGACCGACCCCGTGCATGGCCGGCCGATCTGTATTCCACGCGGACGGGCAAGGCCTGCGGCCGAAAAAGAGCTCAACGCCGTGGCGTGACGATCAGGCGCTCTCGGCCAATGCCGGGGGCTCCATGAGCGCGCGGATTTCACCCCAGCCATTGCGGAAGGCGGTGACGCAGGCCGGGTCGAAATGGGTGCCGGCGCAATTGAGGATCTCGGCATAGGCCTTGGCCAGGGGCCAGGCCTTTTTATAGGGCCGCTCGGAGCAGAGCGCATCAAACACATCGGCGATGGCGACGATGCGCGCCTCGACGGGAATGTCGGTGCCCGAAAGGCGGTCGGGATAGCCGGTGCCGTCCCATTTTTCATGGTGGCTCTGGGCGATCAGCTCGGCGGTGCGAATGAGATCGCTGTCGCCGTTTTCGAGAATTCTGGCGCCGATGGTGACGTGCTCGCGCATGCGCGTCATTTCCTCGGAGGTGAGCTTGCCGGGCTTGGACAGAATGGCATCGGCTATGCCGATCTTGCCGATGTCATGCAGCGGGGCCGACAGATAGATCATGCGGCAGCGATGGGCATCGAGCCCGACGCCTTCGGCGATGATCTGGCTGATGCGGGCGACGCGCGAGACATGCTCGCCCGTGTCGCCATCGCGATATTCGATGGCGCGGGCGAGGCGCCAGATGATCTCTTCTTCGCGCTCGAGAAGATGGGCTGTGGCTGCCTCGACCTCGCGCGCCAACCGCTCGGCCTGGCCGGCCAGCTCAAGCTGGGCGCCGCGCAGGGCGAGCAGATTGGTGACGCGCGCCTGAAGCTCGATAGGGTCGAAGGGCTTGGTCAGGAAATCATTGGCGCCGCACTTGATGGCCTCGATGCGCACCTGCTTGTCGATATCGGAGGTGACCATGATGATGGGCACGCTGCGATAGGTGAGGCGCTGGCGCAGGGCGGCGGTGAATTCCATGCCGCTCATTTCGGGCATGATATGATCGACGAGGATCAGATCGAACTGCTCCGCATCGGCCCGGGCGAGAGCCTGGCGGGGATTGAGGCAAAGCTGGACATCGCCCGATACGGACTGGCCCACAATCGAGCCGAGCAGGGCAAGGCTTGATCGAGAATCATCGACAATCAACAAACGCACTGCTTCGGCCCCCCGGCAGAACTTTTCGATTTGAGACTAGGGGGAGAGCTCTTAGTCGAGGCTTAACGGAACCCAGGCGGATTTGATGGATCTGGCAAAAAAGCCGTTCCTATTTCGCGAGCGGGTGGAACGTGTTGGCGG
Source organism: Devosia sp. FJ2-5-3 (assembly GCF_029201545.1). NCBI lineage: Bacteria > Pseudomonadati > Pseudomonadota > Alphaproteobacteria > Hyphomicrobiales > Devosiaceae > Devosia > Devosia sp. FJ2-5-3. The sequence continues at coordinate 3,930,741 of NZ_CP104007.1, forward strand.
CGATGGAGGCAGGCTTCATCTGAATGGAAAAGCCGGGCGCCTCCGGCGGCATATAGGCGGCATTGCGGATGGCGCAGGGGGCGAGGAAATGCTCGTGGAGGTGATCGACATATTCGATCACCCGGCCGGTTTTGGTGCCGGAGACGGCGAGATAGTCGATCATCGAGAGATGCTGGACATATTCGCAGAGGCCGACCCCGCCCGCATGTGGCCAGACGGGCTTTTCGTATTTGGCGGCCATGAGCAGGACGGAGAGGACCTCATTCAGGCCGCCAATGCGGCAGGCGTCGATCTGGACGATGTCGATGGCGTCGCGGGTGATGAACTGCTTGAAGAGAATGCGGTTCTGGCACATTTCCCCGGTGGCGACCTTTACCGGGGCAATGGCTTCGCGGATCTTGCGGTGGCCCTCGACGTCGTCGGGGCTGGTCGGCTCTTCGATGAAGAACGGATTAAAGCGCTTGAGCTGGTTGACCCAAGCGATGGCCTGGTCGACTTCCCAGACCTGGTTGGCGTCGATCATCAGATAGCGGTCCGGTCCCATGATGGAGCGGACAATGTCGAGACGGCGGATATCGTCCTCGAGATCGCGGCCGACCTTCATCTTGATATGAGTGAAGCCGGACGCCACCGCCTCATTGGCGAGGCGGATGAGCTTTTCATTGGGATAGCCGAGCCAGCCGGCGGAGGTGGTGTAGCAGGCATATCCCCCGGCGCGCAGATTGGCGATGCGTTCGGCCTTGCCGGGCTCGGCAGCGCGGAAGATGGCGAGGGCTTCCTCGGGCGTGATGGCGTCGGTGAGGTAGCGGAAATCGATGATGGAAACGAGCTGTTCGGGGCTCATTTCGGCGACATAGAGCCAGACCGGTTTTCCGGCCCGTTTGGCGAGGAGATCCCAGACGGCATTGACCACCGCGCCGGTCGCCAGATGCATGGCGCCCTTGTCGGGGCCAATCCACCGGAGCTGGCTGTCGCCGGTCATATGGCGCCAGAAGCGGCCGGGATTTTCTTCGATCCAGTCGAGATCGAGGTTTTTCACCCGATCGGTGAGGGCGTTAATCGCGGCGCAGACGACTTCATTGCCGCGGCCGATGGTGAAGGTGAGGCCATGGCCTTCAAGAGCGCTGTCCGTGCCCAGCACGACATAGGCGGCGGAATAATCGGGGTCCGGGTTCATCGCATCGGACCCGTCGAGCGAAGCCGAGGTGGGGAAGCGGAGGTCGTGGGTTTTAAGCGATGTGATTTTGGTCATGGCCGTTTCCATTTTTCCGCCACCCTCAAAATGGGTCAGCCTGTCCAGCCGCCATCGATGATGTGGACCTGGCCGGTGGTGTAGGTGGCGCCGGCGAGGTAGACGGCGAGGTCGGCGACTTCCTCGGGCTGGGCGATGCGGCCGATGGGCTGGCGGGCGATGAAGGATTTTTTGGCCGCCTCGAAATCGCCGGTGGCGTGCCAGCGTTCATGCAGGCTCGGGCTCTCGACCGTGCCCGGGGCAATGGCGTTGATGCGGATATTGTGGGCAACATAGTCGGCGGCGACGGATTTGGTCAGCCCGATGACGGCGGCCTTGGAGATGGAATAGGCGGCGCGGTTTGGAACGCCCTTCACCGAGGAGGCGACCGTGGCCATGTTGATGATGGCGCCATCGCGGCGCTCGATCATTTGCGGCAGAACGGCGCGAATGGTGCGGATCTGCGCCCTGACGTTGAGATCGAGCGCGAAGTCGAGATCGGCATCGCTCATCTCGAGAATGGTGCCGCTGTGGACGACGCCGGCGCAGTTGAAGAGAACGTCGATGCGGCCGATTTCGGCCATTGCAGCGGTGACGTCCTCATTGGAGAGCACGTTGAGGACGCGCGTGGTGATGCCGGGGGTGCCGTTGAGCTCACCAAGCTTGGCCGCATTGATATCGGTGGCGATCACACTGGCCCCGGCGCGGGCGAAGGCGAGAGCCGAGGCCTGGCCGATGCCCTGGGCAGCGGCGGTGATAAGAACTGTTTTGCCGGCAATGTCGGTCATTATTTTTCTCGCTAAAACTTAGATCCGTCATCCCCGCGACAGCGGGGACCCCCCGGTTCAAAAAAGGGGGTTCCCGCTTTTGCGGGAATGACATTGTGCAAAGGCCCCTCCCCGAGGGGAAGGGCCAAGATATTTCTCAGTCGTAGAGCACGGCTGCGATTTCGGGGGCGTCCATATTGGTCGCATCGAACCAGGCAAAGCCGGAGTCGATGATCTTGGGCAGTTCTTCGCCGTTGAGCGCGCCGATGGCGGCCTTGACGGTTTCGTAGCCGATGCCGACCGGGTTCTGGGTGATGGCGCCGGCCATGACGCCGGAGGTGATCATGCCCTTCTGTGCAGCACCGCTATCGAAACCGATGACGACGATTTCCGAGCCCAGTTCGGTCTTGCCATTGGCAACGCCGATGGCAGAGCCTTCATTGGCGCCGAAAATGCCCTTGAGATCGGGATTGGCGAGCAGGATCGACTTGGTGATTTCGGTCGACTGCAACTGGTCGCCACCACCGTACTGGACGGTGACCACTTCGATATTGGGATAGGCTTCCTTGATGCGGTTGACGAAGCCATCGACGCGGTCGATGCCGGTGCGGCTGGTCTGGTCGTGCGCGACGACGGCGACCTTGCCTTCGCCGCCAATGAGCTCGGCCATCTTGTCAGCTGCAAGGGCGGCGGCAGCGACGTTGTCGGTGGTGACGGTGGTCAACGGGATATCGCTGTCGACGCCACTGTCGAAGGCAATGATCGGAATGTCTGCGCTCTGGGCCTGCTGCAGCAGCGGGGTTGCGGCTTGGCTGTCGAGGGCGGCAAAGCCGATGGCGTCGGGCTGGCGCGAGAGGGCGGCGGCGAGCATGTCCATCTGGCGGTCGACCTGGGTCTCGGTATCGGGGCCTTCGAAGGTCACATTGGCGTTGAACTCGGCTGCCGCCTTGTCGGCACCGGCCTTCACGGCCTGCCAGAACTGGTGCTGGAAGCCCTTCGAGATGAGGGCAATGTCATATTTGTCCTGGGCCTGCACGGCGCCGGACGTGGCGGCCAGCATGGCCACGGCGCTGAGGGCGCCGAGCAGGGTGCGACGGTTGAGCATGGTTTTCCTCCCAAATGCTGCGGTGATTTTGGCGGGCATTTTTGTCTGCCTCTTGTTGGCGCGGAATGCGCGGGAACGAAGGGGGCGCTAGAGAGCCCGGCGCCGCAAGATATCGGCGTAGACGGCCAGGATGATGATCGTGCCGGTGACCACGGTCTGCCATTCCTGGGCGACGGAAAGGATGCGCAGGCCATTGGCCAGCACGGAGATGATGAGCGCGCCGATCAGCGTGCCGAGCACGGTGCCGCGGCCGCCCGAGAGCGAGGTGCCGCCAATGACCACGGCGGCGATGGCGTCGAGCTCATAGCCCTGGCCGAGCGCCGGCTGGGCCGAATTGAGGCGCGAGGCGATGAGCAGGCCCGCGACCCCGCAAATGGCGCCGGCCGTCGAATAGACGGCGATCTTCCAGCGATCGATATTGACGCCAGAGAGGCGCACCGCCTCCTCGTTCGAGCCTAGGGCGAAGGTGTAGCGGCCAAGCGCGGTCTTGCCGAGGACGAAGGCGGCCAGCAGCGCGACGGCAAAGAGAATGACGACACCATTGGGAATGGGAATGGCCGGAATGATTGTGCCGACAATGGAGCCCTGGGCGATCTGGGTGAAGCCGGGCGTATCGTTGAAATAGATCGGGCGCGTGCCGGAAATGACCAACGACAGGCCCTTGAGGATCAGCATCATGCCGAGCGTGGCGATGAAAGGCGGGACCTTGAGCTTGGCGATGACCACGCCCGAGACCGTGCCGCAAAAGGCGCCGGCAAGGATGGCGCCGACCACGCCGACCGGCAGGGGCAGGCCCAGAAAGGTCAAGAGCACGCCGGTGATCACGGCACAGAAGGTCATCAGCGTGCCGACCGAGAGGTCGATGCCGCCGGTGATGATGACCAGCGTCGCGGCGATGGCGAGGACGCCATTAACCGAGGTGGCCTGCAGGATCGCCAGCACGTTCTGGGTCTGCATGAAATTTGGCGAGGCCAGGGAGAAGACCACGATCAGCGCGATGAGGCCGGAAAAGGCCAGCAGCCGATGGAAGGCACCGGAAATGCGCGGGCCCGATTTTTGGGCCGCTGGGGCTGTGGTGTCGGTCATGGATTTCCTCCGGCGGTGATGCAGCCTGAATTTTTGGCTCGATATTTGCCCCGCCCGCTTCGCGACACCTCCCCCTCGACGGGGGAGGTTGGGAGGGGGTGTCGGAAGCCTTGATATCCGGGCTCTCGCCCCCCCACCCTTGATCCCTCCCCGCTAGGGGGAGGGAGACGATGAACATGTATGTCGGTGTTAAGGCGAGGCCCCCTCACCCAACGCGGAGCGCCGACCTCACCCCCAAGGGAGAGGCGAAGAGAGGGGCGGTGTTCGTGGAAAAGGCTAGCTGGCATGGCGCACCTGCATGGCGGGTTCGCGCATGGTGGCGAGCCGCATGATGTCCTGCTGGCTGGCGCCGCCGGGCAGGATGCCGGTGAGGCGGCCCTCGCACATCACCGCGATGCGGTGGGAGAGGCGCAGGATCTCCGGCAGCTCCGAGGAGATGACGATGATGGCCTTGCCCTCCGCGGCGAGGGCATTGAGGAGCTTGTAGATTTCGGACTTGGCGCCGACATCGATGCCGCGCGTCGGCTCGTCGAAGATCAGGATATCGCAATCGCGCAAAAGCCATTTGGCGATGACGACCTTTTGCTGGTTGCCGCCCGAGAGGAGGCGCGCTTCCTGGGTGTCGGACGGGGTCTTGATGGCAAGCTGGCGGATGAATTTCTGTGCGGCCTCGCGCATGCCGGCCTCGTCGAGCACGCCGGCCGGGCCGGTGAAGCGCTCGAGGCTGGGGAGCGCGATGTTGTTGCGGACATCAAGGCCGGTGGCGAGGCCGAAATTCTTGCGATCCTCGGAGAGATAGCCAATTCCGCAGGCAACCGCATCGCGAGGCGAGGAGATGCCGACCCGCTTGTCGTGAACCCAGATTTCGCCGCCCTCGCGCCGATCGGCCCCGAAAATGGCGCGGGCGACCTCGGTTCGACCAGCGCCCATGAGACCGGCAAAGCCGAGGATCTCACCCTTGCGCACCGAGAAGCTGACATCGCGAATGTCGCGGCCGCGACGGATGTTGCGGACCTCCAGCGCTATCGGCGCATCGGCGGTGTTGGGAATGGAGAGCGTTTCCTGGCTCAGCGTGCGCCCCACCATCATGGAAATGATGGTTTCGATGGGGGTTTCGGCAGCGGGAACCGTGCCGACATATTCGCCATCGCGCATGATGGTGACGCGGTCGGAGATGCGCTTGATCTCGTCCATCTTGTGGGAGATGTAGACGATGCCGACGCCCTCGGCCTTGAGCCGATTGATGATGGCGAAGAGCTCGGCGATCTCGGCGTCGTTGAGGGCCGCGGTGGGCTCATCCATGATCAACACCTTGGAGCGATAGGAGAGCGCCTTGGCGATCTCGACCATTTGCTGCTTGGCGATGGTGAGCGTCTCGACCTTCACAGTGGGATCGAGATTGAGGTTCATGGACTGAAAGATCGCGGCCGTATCGCGGTTGAGCTGGCGCTCGTCGAGGAGGCCGAAGCGGCGTGGCTCGCGGCCGATATAGATGTTCTGGGCGGCGGTGAGATCGCGCATCAGGGCGAGTTCCTGATGGATGATGCCAATGCCCAGATTCTGTGCCTCGCGCGGCGAGACGATTTCCACCGGATGTCCCTCGAGCAGGACCGTGCCGCTGTCGCGCTGATAGACGCCCGAAAGCACTTTCATCAGCGTGGACTTGCCGGCGCCGTTTTCACCCATGAGGGCATGGACTTCCCCTGCCACCAGATCGAAGCGGGCATGGGACAGGGCCCGGACACCGGGGAAATTCTTGTCGATATCGGTCATTTCGACGAGCGGAGCGCTGCGTTCGGCGCGGTCCGACTGGCTTGCAACCATGTGACGTCCTCCAGCCGGCCGGCCCGCTCTGCGGCGATGCTCAACAAGCCCGACGAGCTAATGACAAGTCTGACAAGCTGTCAAGTGGTCAGACCAGTGGACAGGGTCGGTCCGCGGCGCTATGTCTTGACCGGCTGCCGCATCGTTCCGCGGCTGCGGGGGAGCAATGAAACTACAGGCCGTCTCTAACCGGAAACTCTATCTCCAGATCGCCGATCAGATCCGCGAGCAGATCAGCGCGGGCGCGGTGGCGCCGGGCAGGCAATTGCCCTCCGAGCGCGATCTTGCGGCAAGCCTGGGGGTCTCCCGGCCCACGCTGCGCGAGGCGCTGATCGCGCTGGAAGTGGCAGGATTGGTGGAGGTGCGCGTCGGTGTCGGCGCCTTTGTGCGGGGCCAGGAAAAGCCGGGCGAGGCGCTGCCCGAGCAGAGCCATTCCCCTATCGAAATCATGAATGTGCGCAGACTGCTCGAACCGGAAGCCGCCGCACTTGCAGCGCAGGCCATTGCCCCCGAAGGTCTGGCGCGGCTGGCCGAAGTGCTGGGACATATGCAGGCCGACGCGGATCGGGATTTGTGGACATCGGAATGGGACAGGACCATGCACCTGACCATCGCCGAGGGGTCGGGCAATTCCATGCTACGGGAAATTCTGGACACGCTGTGGAATTCTCGTTCCGAGGACGTCGACAAGCGCTTCCACGAGCATCTGGCGACGATATCGGACGTGCGCCTGCATATCATGGAAGACCATAGAAGCATTGTGGCGGCGATCGTGCAGCGCGATGCAGAGGCTGCGCGGGCTGCGATGGCGGCCCATCTCGACTATGTCACCGCCGCCATGCTCAATAGCTGGGAATAGACCGCTTCATCCGGCCCGCAGATCAACGAGGATCTTGGTGAAGGCGCCGGGATCGGCATCCCATTCGGCAAGGGCCGAGGGCGCTTCATCGAGCGAAGCGATGCGCGAGACGATGAGATCGCCGGCGCCGGGATTGGCCTTTAGGCAATCGATAACGGCGGCAAAATCCTCAGGCAGGGCGTTGCGCGAGCCGCGAATGTCGAGTTCCTTGGTGATGAAATATTTGGTGTCATAGGCAATGGGCGCCTTGGCGTAGCCGATATAGACCACGCGCCCGGTGGTGACGACCATATCCACCGCCTGGAGGAAGGTCGCCTCCGCACCCACGGCCTCGATCACCACATCGGGCCCCTCGCCGGTGAGGGCAGAGACGGCGGCGCGGACATCTGTCCTTGCATTGATGGTTTCGTGGGCGCCGAGTTTTTTGGCGATGTCCAGCTTGGCGTCGCTGAGATCGACGGCGATGACGCGCGCTCCAACCCGCAGGGCGCCGAGCAGTACGCCGAGCCCGATCATGCCACAACCGAGGACGACAATGGTCTCGCCTTCCTGCAGACCGGCGCGGCGCACGGCGTGAAAACCAACGGCACAGGGCTCGATCAGCGCCAGATCGCGCAGGGGCAGATCGTCCACGGGCAGAACCTTTGCCGCGGGCACGACAATGCGCCCGGTCATGGCGCCCTCGCGCTGCACGCCCATGGTCTGGTTTCTGACGCAGGCATTGGGGCGGCCTGTGGTGCAGGCGTGGCAGGTGCCGCAATTGAAATATGGGATGACAGTGACCGCCTGCCCCTCGGCAAGCCCGGTCACGCCCTCGCCGAGCGCCGCGATGGTGCCGGCGATTTCATGGCCCGGCACGCGGGGATAGCTCACCAATGGATTGAGCCCGCGATAGGAGGTGAGATCGGAGCCGCAATAGCCGACATAGGCAATCGAGATGGCCACTTCGCCGGCTTTCGGCTCGGGCACTGCCATTTCGGTAAGGCCGGCCTGGCCGGGCTTGAGAATGCTGAGGGCTTGCATGATCGTCTCCTGGACGCCGAAGCGCCACCCACTATCTTCCATACATGAAGGATGACAGCAACGGCCTCGAAGCGATAAACAGCAGGCAAAGCGAGCAAGGGAATGCGGACATGAAAACTGATTTGCCAACGCGCCCATTGGGCAAGACCGGCCTCGACATCACCCGCGTCGGGATCGGCGCCTGGGCCATGGGCGGCAATATGTGGGGGCCGCAGGACGACGCGAAATCCGACGCTGCCATTCGCCATGCCATCGAGCTCGGGATCAACTGGATCGACACAGCCGCCGTCTATGGCAATGGCCATTCCGAAGAGGTGATCGGCCAGACGCTGCGGAAACTGCCGGCCGACAGGCGTCCGCTGGTCTTCACCAAGGGCGGCATCGTGCGCGACAGCGAGGGCAAGAACCCGCGCCGGATCGGCGAGCGCAATCATCTGCGCGGAGAGCTTGAGAATTCGCTCAAGCGGCTGGGGGTCGAGACCATCGATCTCTACCAGATGCATTGGCCATCGGACGATGTTGGACTGGAAGAGTATTGGGGGGCGCTGCTCGAGCTCAAGGCCGAGGGCAAGGTGCGCAATGTGGGCCTTTCCAACCACAGCGTCGAGCAGCTCGCCAAGGCAGAGGCGATTGGGCATGTCGAGACGCTGCAGCCGCCTTTTTCGATGATCAAGCGGCAGACTGCCGCCGAAATCCTGCCCTGGTGCCATCAGCATGGGACCGGCGTGATCTGCTATAGCCCCATGCAGGCAGGACTTCTCACAGGCACATTTACCGCCGAGCGGGCCTCCGCTCTGGCCGATAATGACTGGCGCCGGGAAAGCCCGGAATTCCAGGGGGACGCCCTCGTGGCGAACCTGGCCCTGGCCGACGGCCTCAAGCCGATCGCGCAAAAGCACGGCACCAGCGTTTCGAGCGTGGCGCTGGCCTGGGTCCTGTCCTGGCCGGGCCTGACGGCGGCGATCGTCGGCGCCCGTTCGCCGGCGCAGGTGGATGGCTGGATCGATGCAGCCCGGCTCGAACTGGATGCGGACGATCTCGAGACCATCGCCCAGTCCATCGAGCGGACCGGGGCAGGCTCGGGCCCCTCGCGCCTGGCCTGAACCGCATTGAGGGGTTAACAATATCTTTATTCGGGCCGGCACGTGTCGGCCCGGACAATTGCCGCGCCTAAAAAAAATCGCCCCTTGTACATTCACGCCCAAATTCCGACTTGCGCATTTGAGCTTGTGCAGCGAAAAGCAGTGATGCGTTCTTTTGAACGTCTAGCTCCCGATCATTACCCTAGAGGTCTTTAACGCGCTGATGACGCCATCCGTCTTGTTGCTCTTCGTTGTGCTCGTGCCCTTCATGGCCAGTGTACTGGCCGCAGCCCTGCCCTCGAACGCGCGCAATGCGGAAGCCTGGTTGGCCGGCGCGGTCGCGGTGTTTGGCCTGGGGTCCATGATCTGGCTCTTCCCCCAGATCGCCGATGGCAGCGTCATTCGCCACGACGTGGCCTGGCTTCCGGAAATGGGCCTGAACCTCGTCTTCCGGCTTGACGGCTTTTCCTGGCTCTTCGGCATCCTGATTACCGGCGTCGGTTTCCTCGTCGTGCTCTATGCACGCTATTACATGTCGCCCAAGGACCCGGTCCCGCGCTTCTTCTCGTTCTTCCTGGCTTTCATGGGCTCGATGCTCGGCCTCGTGCTTTCGGGCAACATCATCCAGCTGGTGGTGTTCTGGGAGCTGACCAGCATCTTCTCGTTCCTTCTGATCGGCTACTGGTTCCATCTGGCGCAGGCGCGCGACGGCGCCCGCATGGCGCTGACGGTGACCGGCCTTGGCGGGCTCGGCCTGCTCGTCGGCATGTTGATCGTGGGCCATATCGTGGGCTCCTACGATCTCGACGTGGTGCTCAATTCGGGCGATCTCATCCGCAACAGCGATCTCTACCTTCCGGCGCTGGGCTTCGTGCTCCTTGGCGCGCTGACCAAGAGCGCGCAGTTCCCGTTCCACTTCTGGCTGCCTCAGGCCATGGCGGCGCCGACCCCGGTTTCGGCCTATCTGCACTCGGCCACCATGGTGAAAGCCGGCGTGTTTCTCCTGGTGCGGTTCTGGCCCGTCATGGCCGGCACCGACGCCTGGTTCTGGGTCGTGACCTTTGCCGGCATGGCGACGTTGATCTTTGGCGCCTATGCGGCGATCTTCCAGACCGATCTCAAGGGGCTGCTCGCCTATTCGACCATCTCGCATCTGGGGCTGATCACCACGCTCCTGGGCATGTCGAGCCCGCTGGCGGCGGTGGCGGCGATCTTCCACATCGCCAATCACGCCACCTTCAAGGCCTCGCTGTTCATGGCAGCCGGTATCATCGACCACGAGACCGGCACGCGCGATATCCGAAGACTGAGCGGGCTCTTCCGCTTCATGCCCTTCACAGCGACCCTCGCCATGGTGGCGAGCGCGGCCATGGCCGGCGTGCCGCTGCTCAACGGCTTCCTTTCCAAGGAAATGTTCTTCGCCGAAACAGCCCAGCGCGACGCCAATCCCTTCGTCAATATCGCATTGCCGCTGGGCGCGACGATCGCGGGCATCTTCGCCGTGGTCTATTCGCTGCGCTTCGTGCACGGCGTGTTCTTCGGCCCGGCCCCCGTGGGCCTCGACAAGGAGCCGCACGAGCCCCCTGCCCTGATGCGCCGGCCGATCGAAATCCTTGTCCTGCTCTGCCTTCTCGTCGGCATCATCCCCGGCATCACCATGGCGCCGTTCCTGGCGGCCGCGGTGCTGTCGGTCGTCGGGCCGGATACGCCCTATTATTCGCTCTCGATCTGGCACGGCTGGAACCTGGCGCTGTTCATGAGCCTTTTGGCCCTGGTTGGTGGCGCCCTCCTTTATTGGGCGCTCTACCGCTATCTGGCCAAGGGCATCGACGGCGCGCCGCTGATCCGCCAGTTCAAGGGGCAGCGCATCTTCGAGCGCATCATGCTGACGGTCACCTCCAAATGGGCGCGCACGCTCGAAGGCGTTCTCGGCACGCGCCGGCTGCAGCCGCAATTGATGCTGCTGTTCTTTATCGCAACGCTCGCTGCCGGCGTGTCGCTGCTGGGGGGCATCGGGCAGGTCAATTTCTCGATGGACGGGTTCGACCCCGCCTTCACCATGATGTGGGCCATCGGCATAGTCTGCGCCGTCATGGCGGCACAGCAGGCCAAGTTCCACCGGCTTGTGTCACTGGTGCTGATGGGCGGGGCCGGCCTTGTCGTCTGCATGACCTTTGTGTGGTTCTCCGCCCCCGATCTGGCGGTAACCCAGCTGCTGGTCGAAATCGTCACCACCGTCCTGATCCTTCTCGGGCTGCGCTGGCTGCCCAAGCGGGTCGAGCAGAACCGCGACGAAACCCTGCTGATGCGCGCCCAATTGCGCCGCTATCGCGACCTGACCATCTCCATCGTCGCCGGCCTCGGCCTCGGGCTCACGGCCTATGCGGTGATGACCCGTCAGTTGCCGGCAGGGATTTCCGATTTCTTCCTCGAAAATTCCTACACGCTGGGCGGCGGCACCAATGTGGTCAATGTGATGCTCGTCGATTTCCGCGCCTTCGATACGATGGGCGAAATCACCGTGCTCGGCATCGTGGCGCTGACAGTCTTCGCGCTGCTGCGCCGTTTCCGTCCGGCCGCCGATTCGGTGGGCAAGACCGAACAGCAGAAGATTCAGGCCGCCTTCGACGACAAGCAGCCCGAGCGCGAGGTCGGCGACACGGTCAAGGAATATCTGCTGATCCCGGCGGTGATGATGAACTGGATGTTCCCCGTCATCATCGTCCTGGCCGCCTATTTCTTCCTGCGCGGACACGACCAGCCGGGTGGCGGCTTTGCAGCCGGCATCGTCATGTCCATCGGCTTTATCCTGCAATATATGGCCGGCGGCACGCGCTGGACCGAGGAACGCCTGCGCATCCTGCCGCTCAAATGGATCGGCACCGGGCTCGTGCTGGCGGTGCTGATCGGCGTCGTGCCGCAGATCATGGGCTATCCCTTCATGACCACGGGCTTCCAGTATCTGGACGTTCCGCTGATCGGCAAGGTGCCCATGGCCAGCGCGCTGATCTTTGATCTTGGCGTGTTCGTTCTCGTGCTCGGTGCAACCGTGCTCATCCTCATCGCGCTGGCGCACCAATCGGTCCGCTCGCCCAAGGCAGCCCGTATGCCCGCACCGCCCATAAGGGAAATTGAAGTGTCGGCAGACGCACCGGTGGAGAAGCCCTGATGGAACTCGTTCTCGCCATCGGCATCGCCGTTCTTTGCGCCAGCGGCATCTATCTGATGCTGCGCCCGCGCACCTTCCAGGTCATCATCGGCCTGTCGCTGCTGTCCTATGCGGTCAATCTCTTCATCTTCTCGATGGGGCGGCTGCGGGTGGATGCAGCGCCGGTCATCGACCATGGCACTGTCGACCCCGCGCTCTATACCGATCCGGTGCCGCAGGCGCTGGTCCTGACCGCCATCGTCATCGGCTTTGCCATGACGGCGCTGTTCCTCGTGGTGCTGCTGGTCAATCGTGGCCTGACCGGCACCGACCATGTCGACGGACGGGAGCAACGCTGATGCACGGACTTGCCGCTCACCTTCCCGTCCTGCCCATCCTGATCCCGCTGATTACCGGCGCGGTGCTGGTGCTGTTCGACGATCGCCAGCGCACGCTGAAGGCCATTATCAGCTTTACCGGGCTGCTCATTCTGCTGACCGCGGCGATTGCCATGGTCGTCCAGGTCAGCCAGAGCGAAGGCGTTTCCACCATCAGCTACGCCATCGGCAATTGGCCGGTGCCTTTCGGCATCGTGCTAGTGGCCGATCGCCTGTCGGCGATGATGGTGCTGCTGGCGACGACGCTGGGGCTGGCAACGCTGGTCTATTCCCTGGCCCGCTGGCACACCTCGGGGCCCAGCTTCCACAGCCTGATGCACTTCCTCATCATGGGGCTCAATGGCGCGTTCCTCACCGGGGACATCTTCAACCTCTTCGTGTTCTTCGAGGTGATGCTGGCGGCCTCCTATGGCCTGGCGCTCCATGGCGGAGGCAGCGCCCGCGTCAAGGCGGGCCTGCACTATGTGGCGATCAACCTCGCAGCCTCCTTCCTTTTCCTCATCGGGGCGGCGCTCATCTATGGCGTCACCGGCACGCTGAACATGGCCGATCTCGCCATGAAAGTGGCGATGGTGCCTGCAGCCGATCGCGGGCTGATGGAAATGGGCGCGGCCGTGCTTGCCGTGGCCTTCCTCATCAAGGCCGGCACCTGGCCGCTGGGCTTCTGGCTGCCGGCGACCTATTCGGTTGCGGCTCCCCCCGTGGCGGCGATCTTTGCCATCATGACCAAGGTGGGCATCTATGCGCTGCTGCGCCTTTCGACGCTGGCCTTCGGGACGGAAGCCGGCGCGTCGCAGGGCTTCGGCCAGATCGTGCTGCTCTGCGGCGGCATGGCCACCATCGTCTTCGGGGTGATCGGACTGCTCGCCTCGCGGACACCGGGCCGCATGGCCAGCTATAGCGTCCTCGTTTCGGCGGGCACGCTGCTGGCCAGCATCGGCATCGGCAATCCGACAACGACGGGCGGCGCGCTCTATTATCTCGTGGTCTCGACCCTGGCGGTCAGCGCCTTCTTCATGCTGATCGAACTGATGGATCGCGTCCGCATCGAGGGCGCCAATGTCCTTGCCCTGACGCTCGAAGTGTTCGGCGACGATGACGAGGAAGCCGAGGAAGAGGTGGGCCTTTCGATCCCCGGCGCGCTGGCCATGCTGTCCATCAGTTTTTGCGTCTCGGCGCTGCTGCTGGCCGGCTTCCCGCCGCTGGCCGGGTTCCTCGCCAAGTTCGCCATCATCAGCAGCCTCTTCAATCCCGAAGGCCTGACCGAGACCGGGGCGATCTCGCCCTGGGCCTGGGGGCTCGCCGGCCTGATGATCTTTTCGGGCTTTGCCACGCTGATCGCGCTGATGCGCGAGGGCATCAACACTTTCTGGGCAACGCTTTCCGACACGCCCGGACCGGTGCGGGTGCTGGAGATGATGCCGGTGGCGCTGCTTCTGGGCATTGCCGTCGGCATGACGATCATGGCCGCACCGGTGATGGACTACATGCAGGCCGCAGCCGAGGAGCTGTACCTGCCTGGTGGCGCCGTCACCCGGATCCTTGAAACACCCCTGGTGGTCAGCGTGGAGGCGGTCCATTGAGCATGATCAGGCGCCACATCTTGCCCTATCCGCTGCTGTCACTGTCGCTGGTGGTGATGTGGCTGTTGCTGCAGCAGAGCCTGAGCCTCGGCCATGTCCTGCTCGGCAGCCTTATCGCCATCGGCGCCGGACGGGCCATGCAGGCGCTCCAGCCTGACCCACCGCGCGTCCGCAATCCCATCGCGATCATCAAGCTGATCTTCTATGTCGTTGCCGACGTGCTGCGCTCCAATATCGCCGTGGCGATCATCGCCGTCAGCGGACGCAAGCACCAGCCGCACCCCGCCTTTATCCTGATGCCGCTCGAATTGACCGACAAGCTTGGCCTTGCGGTACTCTCGATCATCGTCACCGCGACGCCCGGCAGCGCCTGGCTCGAATATACGCCGGGCCACAATACGGTGCTGCTCCATGTGCTCGACGTGGTGGACGAGGACGAATGGGTCCGGACCGTCAAACATAATTACGAGCGCCTGCTGATGGAGATTTTCGAGTGAGCGAAATCATCCTTCATTGGGGACTGACTGCAGCCCAGATGATCATTGCGCTGGCCATGGCCTTTGCCGCCTACCGGATCGTTATCGGGCCGCGGGCCCAGGACCGCGTGCTGGCACTGGATGCCTTCTATGTCGCGGCCATGCTGATGCTGATGCTGTTCGGCATTCGCGTCGGCTCAGCGATCTATTTCGAGGTGGCGCTGATCATCGGCATTCTGGGTTTCGTGGGGACGGTGGCGCTGGCCAAATTCCTCATGCGCGGCGAGGTGATCGAATAATGGACGCTGCTGATATTCCCGTCTGGGTCGCCATCATCGTCGTCGCGCTGTCAATCGCAGGCGCAATATTGACGCTGCTCGGCTGCGTCGGGCTGGCGCGGTTCAAGGATTTTTACTCCCGCGTCCACGCCCCGACGCTGGGCACCAGCTTTGGCACAATCTTCATCGTCATGGCGTCGATGCTGTATTTCTTCGTGTCGGGGCAGCGGCCGGCGGTGCATGAGCTGCTGATCCTGGCCTTCGTGCTGGTGACGACGCCAGTGACGCTGATGCTCCTGGCCCGCGCTGCGCTCTATCGCGACCGCGCCGAGGCCAATGGCAATGTGCCCGATCCGGTCGGCCAGGACGTCGTGGTCGAGCCGGAAAACCCGGCACAACCCTGATGAGCAAGATGCACCGGGCGTGACCCTGGTAGCGGGATCGAGGGCTAGCCCTCGATCTCTTCGCGCAGCAATTCGAGCTCGAGCCATTGCTCCTCGGCAGCGCTGCGTTTCGCCTCGGCCTCGGCCAAGGCCTTGCTGTCCTTGGCAAAGCCGGCGGGGTCGCTTGTGTAGTAATTGCCCTGGGCCAACTTTTCGTTGAGCTGACGCATCCTGGCTTCCAGCTTTTCGATTTCACCCGGAAGGGTTTCGAGCGCGTGCTTTTCCTTAAAGCTCAGCTTGCGCTTCGATGAAGGGTAAGGCTGCGCCGCCTGATTGCGGGCCTTTTCGGCCTTGGCAGCCTTTTCCACGACGCGCGCGCTTACGCCGGCGCCGCGCTGGGCAACCATGTCGGAATAGCCACCGGCATATTCGATCCAAAGACCATCGCCTTCGGCCATGATGATGGACGTCGCCACGCGGTCGAGGAAGTCACGGTCGTGGCTGACGACGATGACGGTGCCGGCATAGTCGGAGACCATTTCCTCAAGCAGGTCGAGCGTTTCGAGGTCGAGATCGTTGGTCGGCTCGTCGAGGACGAGGAAGTTGGACGGCAGCGCCAGGGCGCGGGCCAGGGCCACGCGGGCACGTTCGCCGCCCGAGAGTTTGCCGATTGGGGTATTGGCCTGCTCGGGCGTGAACAGGAAATCCTTCATATAGCCAACGACGTGCTTGTTCTCGCCGTTAATCAGCAGCGTGTCGCTGCCGCCGCCGGTCAGCGCATCGCGCAGGCGCGTGTCGGGATCGAGGCGGGCGCGCCCCTGATCCAGCATGGCCAGTTCGAGCGCCGAGCCCATCTTGATGGTGCCGCTATCGGGCTCGGAGAGCCCCGTCAGCATCTTGATCAGCGTGGTCTTGCCGGCGCCATTGGGCCCGACAATGCCGACGCGGTCGCCGCGAAGGACGCGCGTCGAAAATTCCGTGACGATGGGTCTCGTGCCATAGCTCTTGGAGATGTTTTCCGTTTCCACCACGAGCGCGCCCGACGTCCGCCCCGAGGAGACGGCCATGCTGACGCTGCCGACGGCGCGGCGCTGCTCGCGCCGGTCCTGGCGCAGATCGGACAGGCGCTCGAGACGACCCACATTGCGCTTGCGCCGAGCGGTGACGCCGTAACGCAGCCAGTGCTCCTCGCGCACGATCTGCCGATCGAGCTTGTGGCGATCCTTTTCTTCCTGCTCCAGCACCTCGTCGCGCCAGCCTTCAAAGGCGGCAAAGCCGCGTTCGATGCGGCGGGTGACGCCGCGGTCGAGCCAGACGGTCGAGCGCGAGAGATCGGTGAGGAAACGACGGTCGTGGCTGATGATCACCATTGCGGAGCGCATGGAATCGAGCTCGGCCTGCAGCCATTCAATGACGGGCAAGTCGAGATGGTTGGTCGGCTCGTCGAGCAGCAGCACATCGGGCTGGGGGGCCAGGACGCGCGCCAATGCGGCCCGGCGCGCCTCGCCGCCCGAAAGAGTTGTCGGATCTTCGGTGCCGGTGAGACCCAGGGCATTGAGCAGATATTGGGCGCGATAATCGTCGTCGCCGCCCGCCATGCCCGCCTCGACATAGGCCAAGGTAGTAGCAAAGCCGGCCAGATCGGGCTCCTGGGGCAGATAGCGGATCGTGGCGCTGGGCTCGACGAAGCGAACACCGGCATCGTGCTGGATGAAGCCGGCGGCGATCTTGAGCAGGGTCGACTTGCCCGAGCCGTTGCGCCCCACAAGGGCAATGCGCTGGCCCGGCGACACGATGAGTTCGGCAGCCTCCAGCAATTGGGTGCCACCGAAGGTCAGTTGGATATTCTGCAGAGAAAGAAGGGGGGGCGCGGCCATGGTCAATCCGGAATGTTGTGCGGGATAGAGCACAGCCCAACCAGCAGATCAATGTTTGGGGGGAATGCGAAAAGACCGGCCAGGATGTTGAGGATCCTGGCCGGTCCGGGGAGACGGTAGCAGCAAGCCCCGTCAGAAGACTGGCGCTGCACCCCACAGGCCCCACGGGGGCGCTGCACCATGCCCATAATCAAGCACAGTTAAACTTGATCGTCAAACTCATATTTCAGCAAATTGCGCGTCGGACGGCGTCGGCAATTCGAGATCGTAGAGACCGAGGCGTTCACGAATCGAGCGCTTCTTGCTGGCCAGATCGGCAATCGTGTAGCCCGCCAGCACATCGAAGAAGGCCCCAAGGGCCTCGCGGAGCGCGGAATTGAGGTCGCACTCGCCGATGAGCGGGCAATCGGCACCCTCTTCAAAGCACTCCGCCAGGGCGAAGCTTTCTTCGGTGAGGCGGATAGTGTCGAGCAGGGTGATCTGATCGGCAGGCTTGCCGAGGCGGATGCCGCCATGCCGGCCCCTGACAGTCTGCAAAAGACCGTTCTCAACCAGCGGCTTGATCAATTTGAACAGGAAAAGCTCGGAAATTGCGTAAGCCCTCGCAATCTCTGCAACCCGACTTAATTGCGGCTCGTTTACCGCGCAATACACCAAAGTGCGGATGGCATAGTTTGATTGACGAGTCATTCTCACGGGCGGGCAATCCCTTGCAATGCGCGGCCAATCTCGGCCCCGGGTCGGTCGGAACTTATAACCATTCTAAAAAAAGTCAACTAATCCTGAACGATTGCGTCAGGTTTGCACCGATCTAGACAGCCATTTAACTTCGGCATATGAATTTATTCGTACAGGAGAACGCAGGTGGCCAAGACAGTCACGCGCGCCATGCTCAGCGAAGCTGTTGCTGAGGCGACGGGTTTTGCCCGGACCGATGTCGGTCAAATCAGCGATCGGATGATTGAATTGATCGGCCAGGCCCTGATGGAGGGCGAGACGGTCAAGCTCACGGGATTTGGGTCGCTACAGATTCGCTCCCGTGCCGAACGCGTGGGCCGCAATCCGCGGACCGGCACGCAGCACCGGATCACACCGCGGCACACCGTCATGTTCACGCCCAGTGGACGCCTCCGCGAGGCACTCGATGCCCTGTTGAAGGACGAACCCGGCACCAAGAAAAAACCGACCAATGGGGACGCCCGCTGACGCAGCGGACGATGTCTCAGCGGTGCGGATCCATGCTCTGCATGCGCGAAAAATGCCGCCGATAAAGCGGCAATTCAGCCGCCCCGACAGCTGGGGAAAGATGCCCCAGACGGCCCCTCTGCACCTTGGGCGACAAGGCATTCGCGGTCGGCAGTTTTTCCAATTCTGCTTCGACGCGCGCCACCAGGCGATCGGAGAGCGCCGGCAGGACGGTATCCACAACAATTAGCCCGGCATCGATAACCCGCATCGTGTTGAAGATGACCACTGCCAAGGCGCGGGCCGCATCCCCGATCCAGGCCTCGATTTCAGTCTCCATCGCGGCAAGGTCCCAGTTTTCTCCGTCGTCAAGGTCGACCGAAAAGCCAGCCTGCCTGAGCCTGGCTTCAAGGGCCGACAAGGAGGCGATGTGATGGGCAGCCCGGGTTCTGTCGCCGTCGACACGGATCAGCATGGACCCAAGATCGGCGGAATTGTCCGTAGCGCCCTCCCACAGGCGCCCATCGCCGAATATGCCCGCGCCGACATAGGTTGAAACCAGCAGATAGATAAAGCTTGCGGGTCGCGGCGCCTGGAGGGCAATCAGTTCGCCCCAGCAGGCGGCATTGCCGTCCTTATAGGCATAGACCGAAAGACCGAGACGCTGCTCGAGTTCGGCCGCTGGGGCGAGCTCGGCCCAGAGCGTGACCACGTCTTCGCTGGCGCCCAGACTGGCGAGCGCCTGGGCCATGCGCCCGGGCATGGCGATACCAGCATCAAGTAGACGGGCCCGGCTTTCCGGGGGCAATTCTTCCATCAGCGCCCTGGCCAGGCCCGCGACCTGGTCGATGATGGTGCGGGGATCGGGATAGGAATAGGTCAGCCGACGATGACCGACGATGGTGGCGTGGAGATCGATGATCACCACCTCGGCATGTCGCCAGCCAATTTCAATGCCGATGGAATACCCGCCCTCGGCCCGCAGGGAAATCGGCATCGCCGGCTGGCCACGCCGACCGCGCAGCACGGGCCCCCGCACGATCAGCCCCTCGCGTTCGAGATCGTTGAGGATGGCGGAGACCGTCTGCGGGGCGAGGCCAGACATGCGAGCGATCTCGGCATTGGAAAGTCCGGCATTGAAGCCGATGACGTTGAGCACGACACGCAGATTGTTCTGCCGCAGGCCGTGGTGTTGCAACCCCTTCGATTTCAATTGGAAAATATCGACTGGCGCAGCGTAGTCGTCGGTCATGATGTGTCCCGTGATGCGCGGCGTGCGCCAGCCGGACGCACACCGAGCCACGCAGCCCTTCCGAAGACGGCGGCGTGATTCGGGGCTCCCCCTGCGGCATAATGCCAAAATCACGTTATTCGGCAAAATAGGCTGCAAGCTTAGACTTTAGTCAGATGCCCACCTCGATGGTAATGATCTCGAACGGCCGCAGCGACAGGCGAATGCCATTGTCCTCCACCGCCAGGGGGGCGCCGTCTTCCTCCATGAGGTTGACGATCTTTGCCGAATTCACCTCCGGGCCAAAGCTGATGCGAACATCGGCTCGTGTATTGGCATGCTCGAAAACGCGCAGGACGATGGAAGAGGAGCGCTCTGCCTTCTTGACGGTTTCGATGGTGACATTGTCCCTGTCGACAGAGGCAAAACTGAACCCGGCGGCCTCCACAACCGCCGTGCCGGGCCGGCGCGGGCCGATGATAGCGACCGGATTGTTGAACCGTTCCGCGGCGCGATGCACCTGGGCGATGTCGGCGACGCCCTCATGGACGAACAAGCCATAGCGCAGGCGATGTTCGCCAAGATCGGCCCCGGGATCGGGAAAGCTCGAGCCGCGCACGAGCGACAGGCGCACGCACTGCTCGTGGCAATCATAGCCATATTTGCAATCATTGATGAGCGCGACACCGAAATCGGCCTCGCTGAGATCGACCCAGCGCTGCATCGAGGCCTCGAAGCGCGCCTTGTCCCAGCTGGTATTGCGGTGGGTGGGGCGGCGGACGTGGCCGAACTGGATTTCGGAGCGAATTTCCGAGGTGTTGAGATCGAAGGGAAAGACCGCCTTGATCACGTGAGCGCGTTCCTGCCAGTCGATGAAAGTGTCGAATTCGAGTTGGCGTTCGCCGGCGGCAAGGGAGATCACCTGGACGATGCGGGAGTTCTGATAGCGGCGTTCCACACGGATGGCCGCACGATGGGGACCGGTTTCGACCACGTCGATCGTCGAGGGCGCATCGGCCAGCAGCCAGAACTGCTCCTCGAAATAGCGGTCGATATCCCAGGCGTCCCACTCCATGGGTTTGTCTTCGTAGGCGATGAGCCGATTGGCGCGGGCACCCGGGGCGAGCACCTCGCGGGCGCGGGCCTTGTCCATGATGGAGGTAATTTCGCCCTTGTCGTCGAAGACGACGCGCAGGCGATCATTCTCGAGATGGGTTTTCGACACCGACACCCCGCTCGCGGCATTGCCCGGACCGGAGGCGATGCCCGCCTCCACCCAGCCGAGGGAGGGGAGATTGGCAATGGGCGCCACGTAATCTGTCGAGCCGTCGGCGCGGGTGATTTTCTGGATCGGCTGCACATCGTGACCGGTGGCGAGGGACAGGCCATCGAGATCGTGCCCATCGCCGAGATGGACCAGTTCGGACCGGGCCTGGCTGGTGAAATTGAGGAGACGCAGGCGATCCCGGCCTGGGCCAGTCGCGGCCTCGGCGGCGGCATGCCAGGGGCCATTGGCGGATGCAAGGGTGGAAAAGATGCGCTCGTAATCGGAATCGCTGTCAACATACACCTCGGGGATGGAGGTGCCGGGGAGAATGTCGTGAAACTGGTTGATGAGCAGAAGCTCCCAGAACTCGGCGAGCGTCTCAGTGGGATAGTCCATGCCAGCCCTGGCCAGGGCCATGGAGCCCAAAAATTCGAGCTCGCGCAGCAGGCGCTCGGCCTTGCGGTTATTGGCCTTGTTCTTGGCCACCGAGGTCAGGGTGCCGCGGTGATATTGGAGATAGAGCTCGCCATTCCAGGTGGGGAATTTTGCCGGATTGGTATCCATGCGTCTGCCGAGGCGGTCGAGATAGGGCACGATGCCTTCGAGCTTGACCCTGGGCGCGCCGGGAATGCCCCGTTCGAGGCGGATGCCGCGCTCGATCATGGCTCTGGTGGGGCCGCCGCCGCCGTCGCCATAGCCATAGGACATGACCACTTCGCTATTGGCCGCCTTGGGCTCATAGCGCTTCCAGGCGCCCATGGTCTCGGACACGGAGAGATCGCCATTATAGGTGGTGTAGATCGCATCGCTCTCATAGCGCTGGGCGGTGATGAGCTGGGCCTTGGTGACCGTGCCGTCGATGCCGCGCCAGAAGAAGGTATCGTAGGGATGCCGGTCGGTGTCGTTCCAGGAGAGCTTCGAGGTGACGAAATATTCGAGCCCCGACTTTTCCATGATCTGGGGCAGATTGGCCGAATAGCCAAAAGTGTCAGGCAGCCAGACGGTTTTGGGGGTGACGCCGAAATGCTCCTGATGGAAACGGCGGCCGCGCATGATCTGGCGCACGAGGCTTTCGCCGGAAGCGATGTTGACGTCGGGCTCGACCCACATGGCCCCTTCGATTTCGAACTGGCCGGACTTCACGCGCTTGAGCAGGCCCTCCCAGATTTCTGGGTAATCGCGCTTCAAAAAGTCGAAGAGCACAGACTGGTTATACATGAAGACATATTGGGGATATTCCTCCATGAGCTTGAGCACGGTGGCAAAGCTGCGGGCGGTCTTGTCGCGGGTGTGGAGCACGCGCCAGAGCCAGCCGACATCGAGATGGGTGGAACCCACCGCGGTGATCTGGGGCTGCACTTCCGTATCGGTCAGGTCATAGATTTCGGCGGCGATCTTTTCTGCCGTCGGCAGGGATTTCTCGAAAGCCTCGGTATGGCCATCGCGGCGATCGAGGGCGCGCAGGGCGCGTTCGACGATGGCGAGGATGGCGTGGCGGCGCGGGTCGTTCTGGTGGAGGCGGATGGCCACGTCCACCGGCGTCTGCAGATCATAATAGAGCTGTTCGGCCCGCTCATTGCGGATGAAGAAGTCGACGCCGAAGCCGACCAGGGGACGGTCGAAAAATGTGAAGGCGTTGACGAGGATCACATGCCGACTGCCGGGTACGGCGTTCCGTTCGATCACCAGTTCGGTGTGGTTGCCATCGAGCGCCTGGGCGATCCTGCCATCGAGATAGGCGAGGCATTGCGGATCGGTCGAGCCGGGGCGGTCCTGCCACTGGCTGGTGAAACGGGCGACGAAAACCTTGCCGCGCGCCGCCTCCGGGACGATGATTTCCGCCGCGAACCAGGTGTGTTCCTGATGCTTGCCCCAGACCGTATGGGGGCCGAATTTTTCCCAGCCTTGCCAGTCTGCCGCCAGCGCGTCCGCAGCGCTGACGCCGTCCGCCCGCTCGACATGCCACTGAAACGGCACGCCATCTATCGGCGTGCGGATCTTGCGCTCGAGGTCGGCGCAGAGCCGCAGCAGCTTGCCCTCTATCTTGAGATCGTCGTCGAGCAGGCCAAGCTTTGTCGAAAGCGGATTGGAATAGGTCATGGAGATCCCCGAATGGCGGCATCGGCAGGTAATCACGAAAATGCAACGTTGCAAAGATAGGGAAGGACACCGGGGAGCCGGATTTGCAGGGGCACCAAAACCCTTTAGGATGGCGGCCTGGAGGTTGCCATGACTGCAGACGAGCCGCTTCGCCCGCAGCGCGGGGACCGGGTCACGCTCAAGACCATCGCCGAGATGACCGGCCTCAGCCTCTCGACCGTCTCGCTGTCGCTGCGCGGCGGCACGACGCTCAAGCAGGAGACGCGCGACAAGGTCAATGCGGCGGCGCAGGCCCTCGGATATGTGCCCGATCGCGCCGGGGTGCGGCTTCGCACCGGCAAGACCAATGTGGTGACCCTGGTGCTCGACGGAGCCGAAGACTCCATCGATTTTGCGCGGCAGATGATCCAGGGCATCGGCCAGGCCATCGCCGGCACCCGCTATCATCTCAACGTAACGCCGGAGTTTTCACGGACCCAATCGGCCGACACGATCCGCTATATTCTCGAAAACCGCGCTGCCGATGGGGTCATCATCACCCATACCGCGCCCGATGATCCCCGCGTGGAGGCATTGATGGAGGCGGGGTTTCCGTTCGTCAGCCACGGCCGCACCGCCTTTACCGCGCAGCACGCCTTTCACGATTTTCACGCCGAGGCGTTTGCCGGACGCGCCGTCGAGCGGCTGGCCGCCAAAGGCTGCCGGCGGATCATGCTGGTCATCGGCGACGACCGCACCACCAATTACCGCAATCTCACCGGCGCCTTCGAGCAGGCCGCGCGCAAGGCGGGCCTTGCGGCCGAGGTGCTGGACAATGGCGTACCGCGCAGCAACCCGACCATGATGCGCGCGCTGGGGCTGGATTTGGCGGGGCGCCAGAACCGTCCCGACGGCATTGTGTGCGACAGCGAAATGCGCGCCATCGCCTTGATCGGGGGGCTGTTGGAAGGCGGGTTGACGCCTGGAGACGGGATCGAGCTGATCTACAAGCAGACCTCGGGCATACTCCCCACCCTGTTCCCCCGGCTCGACAGCATCCAGGAAGATGTTTTCGCGGCAGGTGTCGAGCTCACGCGCTTGTTGCTGCAGCGGATAGAAGGGGCGCCCGTTGCGGGTTTGCAGACCCTGGCCGAACCCGTGCTGCACTGGCGCAGCTAGGCCGGACACAAAAACGCCCCCGGAGATCCGGAGGCGTTCACTATCCCTGCAGGACCGATTATGCGCCGGCGGCGTTCAGGCGGGCGACGGCATCGTCCGAGAGCGTCAGACGTACACCCTTGGCCAGGCTCCGGACCTGTTCGACCGAAGTGGCCGAAGCGATGGGAGCGCTGACGCCGGGCTGGGCGACCAGCCAGGCCAGCGCAATCTCGGCCAGCGTGGCGCCCGTCTCTGCTGCCACCTCGTCCATGGCCGCCAGAATGCGGAACCCCTTGTCGTTGAGGAACCGGTCCATCTTGAGACCGCGGATACGTCCTTCCTTATCCTCGGCCGAGCGGTATTTGCCGGTGAGGAAACCGGCGGCAAGGCTGTAATAGACAATGGCGCCGACGTCGTTTTCGAGGAGGAAGCGGCGCAGCTCTTCAAAATCCTGGCGCTCGTAGAGATTGTAGAGCGGCTGGACCACATCGTAGCGCGGCAGCGACTTGACGATGGAGGTTTCTAGCGCCTCTTCCATCTGGGCACGATTGTAGTTCGAGGCGCCAATGGTGCGCACCTTGCCGGCGCGGACCAGCATGTCATAGGCGCTGAGCGTTTCCTCGATCTCGGTCGTGGGATCGGGCCAGTGGCTGAAATAGATGTCGATATAGTCGGTCTGCAAGCGCTTGAGCGAGGCCTCGACGCTCTGCTTGATGCCATCATGGCTGAGGCCGCCGGGATGCTTGGCGGAATTGACCTTGGTGATCAGATGCACCTTGTCGCGATTGCCCCGCGCCTTCATCCAATTGCCGATGATGGTTTCGCTCATGCCGGGCGGGTTGCCCTCGACCCAGTTGGGATAGCCTTCGGCCGTATCGACGGCGCTAAAACCCTCTTCGAGGAAAGCGTCGAGGATCTCGAAGCTTTGCTTCTCGTCTGCGGTCCAGCCGAAGACATTGCCGCCCAGAACCAGGGGTTCGATGACGATTTCGCTGCGTCCAAGGGGGCGACGGTTCATGGCTTCTCTCCAAGTTCGTTGTTTGATTCAACGCCTGTCTCGGCGTTTTGTTCGGTCGGGGTGACGCGCGGAGCGCACCAATAGAGCGCTTCATGAATGGCGGCGAAGGAGCCGGCAAGGGTGATGAAGCGAAAGGCGGCGGTTTCGTCGGCGCTGTGGCGCAGATAGATGTAGCTGCCCTGCTGGAGCCGATCGAGCAGCCATTCGGTATCGGTCGCGACACGCCCCGAATAGGGCGCTGCATCGGCGACGACGTCTACGGACCGATCCTCCCGATCCAGTGTCAGCGCCCAGGTGCCCAGAGCATCCGGCTTGCGGCTCGAAAAGAGGTGGATGCCAGGGGAAAAATCGTCCTCGCAGCGGACGACGATACAGATGAAATCGTCCCTGGTGCTGTCTCGGTCGCAGCCCATGGCGGCGCGATCTCCCTCTCCCATGAGGGGTGAAAAGCTCCAGCCGGGCCCCTGGGCGACGACCGGTGCGCAGAACAACAGGCTCACCGCCGCGGCTCGATAAGGTCCCATTTGTTTCCATAAAGATCGGCGAAAACGGCGACGCTGCCATAGGCTTCGTGGCGGGGCGGCTCGAGGAAGGCGACGCCACGTTCGACCATCTTGGCGTGATCGCCGGCGAAATCATCGGTTTCAAGAAACAGCATGACGCGGCCACCGGCCTGGTTGCCAAGCGCCTGGCGCTGGGCCTCGCCCTCTGCCCGGGCCAGCAGGATACGCGCCCCGCCACCACTCCTCGGGGCAACAACAACCCAGCGCCTGCCGGCGCCTAGATCGGTATCCTCCACCAGGTCAAAGCCGAGCTTGTCACAGTAAAATGTTATCGCGTCCTGATAATTTTCGACGAGAAGAGAAATAGTCGCAATTTTCTGAACCATGCCCAACACCAGCATTTCATCGCCATTCCGGTCAAGTGCGAAGCGATTGTGACCGACAGGCCGGGCGCTAAATTATTGATTTCCAAGCAAAAGAAATCAACCTCCCCACGAGATTGACCAATTGGTCAATCTCCCCATTGCGCTTGCCCAAAAACTGCGCTTTTGTGTGCGCCAAGCCTCCAGAAATGCAGCTGGAGAGCAAAAATTACTTCGGGAGACAGCAGTCATGAAATTGATGAGAACCCTGATGGCCGCGACCGCCATGGTGGCCCTTGCCGCCGGCGCCGCGCAGGCCAAGCAGCTGGTTTATTGCTCGGAAGCTTCGCCGGCACACTTCGACCCCGGCCCGCTGACCGGTGGTAATGATTTCGACGCCTCCGCGCACACCATTTTCGAGCGCCTCGTCGAATTCGCTCCGGGCGGCACCGATGTCGTGCCTGGCCTGGCCGAGAGCTGGGACATTTCCGAGGACGGCCTGGAATATACTTTCCACCTGCGCCCCGGCGTCAAGTGGCACACCCAGCCCTACTTCACCCCCACGCGCGACCTCAACGCAGACGACGTGAT
The DNA here is from genome assembly GCF_029201545.1 of Devosia sp. FJ2-5-3. Lineage (NCBI taxonomy): Bacteria > Pseudomonadati > Pseudomonadota > Alphaproteobacteria > Hyphomicrobiales > Devosiaceae > Devosia > Devosia sp. FJ2-5-3. The sequence continues at coordinate 3,957,255 of NZ_CP104007.1, forward strand.
CTTCTCGTTCGAGCGCCAGTGGAAGGAAGACAACAAGTGGTATGCCTATCTCGAAGGCATGACCTGGGACTATTTCCAGGGCATGGACATGCCCAAATACATCTCCTCGCTGGAAAAGGTCGATGACCTGACCGTCAAGCTGACGCTGACCGAAGCCAATTCGCCGATGCTCGCGAACCTGGCGATGCAGTTCGCCTCGATCGTCTCCAAGGAATATGCAGACCAGGTGGAAGCTTCGGGAGACCTCGCTTCCTTCTCGACCCAGCCGGTCGGCACCGGTCCGTTCCAGCTGGTCGACTACCAGCTCGACAGCGTCATCCGCTACCAGGCCTTTGGCGATTACTGGGGTGAAAAGCAGAAGATCGACGATCTGATCTTCGCCATCACCACCGATGCCTCGGTCCGCGCCCAGCGCCTGATGGCCGGCGAATGCGATATCATGGCCTATCCGGCCCCTGCAGATATCGACGTGCTCAAGGCCGACACCGATTTGACCGTGATGGAGCAGGAAGGCCTCAATATCGGCTACATCTCCTACAACACCACCGAAGCGCCGTTCGACACTGCCGAAGTGCGCAAGGCCCTGACCATGGCGATCGACAAGTCCGCCATCATCGAGGCGGTCTACCAGGGTGCCGGCCAGGACGCCAAGAACCTGATCCCGCCCACCATGTGGTCGTATGACGACGCCATTCCGGCCGACGAATACAATCCGGAAAAGGCCAAGGAGATGCTTGCAGCAGCGGGCGTCACCGAACTGACCACCGACCTCTGGGCCATCCCGGTGTCCCGCCCCTACAATCCCAATGGCCAGCGCGTTGCCGAACTGATCCAGTCTGACTGGGCCAAGGTTGGCGTCACCGCCAATATCGTCACCTATGAATGGACCGAATATCGCGAGCGCGGCAAGCAGGCCGATCGCAAGGGCCCGTTCATGATCGGCTGGACCGGCGACAATGGCGATCCGGACAATTTCTTCGCCACCCTGTTCTCGTGCGCTGCCATCGGCGTCTCGAACTATTCGAGCTGGTGCAATGACGAGTTCGAGGCTGCCATCCAGGCCGCCAAGACCACGTCCGACCCGGAAGAACGCACCGCGCTCTACACCAAGGCCCAGGAAATCTTCAAGGCTGAAGAACCTGCGATCACGCTCGCTCATTCCCGCGTGTTCATGCCGATGAAGAAGACGGTCCTGAACTACCAGATGAGCCCCCTGGGCACCCACTCCTTCAAGGACGTGGATATCCAGGAATAAGGTTTTAGAGCCTTATCTCAGGCAAAGGGGCCTCGATCCGGCAAGCCGGAGCGGGGCTCCGTTGTTTTATAGAATGAGCCGGGACATGGGCGTATGATGCCCACAAGGACCGGCCGATACAGGAAACGGGATCAGCTGGCTCCGCCATCAGGCGGCCTCAGCTGCCCTTGGGTGAAAGACCCCCAACATGCTGAATTACATCCTGCGAAAGCTGGCGCTGCTCGTGCCGACCATTATCGGCATCTCCATCTGCGCCTTCGCCTTTGTCCGCGTTCTCCCCGGCGACCCCATCCTGGCCATGGCCGGCCAGCACGGCGTGACCCCGGAACGCTACGAAATCCTGCGCGAGCAGTTCGGCTATAATTTGCCGATATGGCAGCAATATTTCAATTATCTGGGCAGCGTGCTGCGCGGCGATTTCGGCATTTCGCTCGCCACCAAGCGCCCGGTGCTGACCGAATTCATGGCGCTGTTCCCGGCAACGGTCGAACTGGCGCTCTGCGCGCTGCTGTTCGCCGTCGCCATCGGCATTCCCGCCGGCATCTTTGCCGCCGTCAAGCGGGGCTCCTGGTTTGACCAGCTGACCATGGGCGTGGCGCTCACCGGCTATTCCATGCCCATCTTCTGGTGGGGCCTTCTGCTGATCATCTTCTTTTCCGGCTATCTCGGCTGGACGCCGGTCTCCGGACGCATCGCGCTGAGCTTCTTCCTCAGGCCGATCACCGGCTTCATGCTGGTCGACAGCCTCCTCTATGGAAACTGGGCGGCTTTCGTCTCGGCGCTGCGGCATCTCATCCTTCCCGCGATCGTCCTCGGCACCATCCCGCTCGCCGTCATCGCCCGGCAGACCCGCTCGGCCATGCTCGAAGTGCTCGGCGAGGATTATGTGCGCACCGCCCGCGCCAAGGGCATGGCGCCCGGCCGGGTGGTCAATGTCCACGCGCTGCGCAATGCGCTGATCCCGGTGGTCACCACCATCGGGTTGCAGGTGGGCCTGCTCATGGGTGGCGCGATCCTGACGGAAACCATCTTCACCTGGCCGGGCATCGGCAAGTGGATGATCGATTCCATCTTCAAGCGCGATTATGTCGTGGTGCAGTCGGGCCTGCTCATCATCGCCCTCATCGTCATGGCGGTGAACCTGATCGTCGACCTGCTCTACGCTCTCATCAATCCACGCATCCGGGTGCAATAGTCATGGCTCAAACTACCGAACCCGTGGCAACGGGCACCAAGCCGATCTCCGGCTTCCGCGAATTCTGGTACTATTTCTCGGTCAATCGCGGCGCAGTCATCGGCCTCACGGTCTTTGCGATCCTGATCGTCATGGCGATACTGGCGCCTTGGATCGCGCCGCATTCGCCGGACATGCAATATCGCGATGCCCTGCTCAAGCCCCCGATGTGGGACGTCAATGGGAATCCGCGCTTCATTCTGGGCACCGACCCGGTCGGCCGTGACGTGCTCTCGCGCCTCATCCATGGCGCGCGCTATTCGCTGTTCATCGGCTTCTTCGTCGTCATCGGCGCCCTCTTCGTCGGCGTTATCCTGGGTGTCCTGGCCGGTTATTTCCGCGGCTGGGTCGACGTCGTCATCATGCGCGTGATGGACATCATCCTCGCCTTCCCGTCCCTGCTGCTGGCGCTGGTGCTGGTGGCCATTCTCGGGCCGGGCCTGTTCAATGCCATGATCGCCATCGCCATCGTGCTGCAACCGCACTTTGCGCGCCTCGTCCGCGCGGCGGTGATGGCGGAAAAGAACCGTGAATATGTGACAGCGGCCAAACTCTCCGGCGCCGGTCATCTGCGGTTGATGCTGGTCACCATCCTGCCCAATTGCCTCGGGCCGCTGATCGTCCAGGCGACGCTCAGCTTTTCCAACGCCATTCTCGACGCGGCGGCGCTCGGCTTTCTCGGCATGGGCGCACAACCGCCGACGCCCGAATGGGGCACCATGCTCGCCACGGCGCGAGAATTCATCCTCAAGGCGCCCTGGGTCGTGACCTTCCCGGGCCTCTGCATCCTCGTCACCGTGCTGGCGATCAACCTCATCGGCGACGGGCTGCGTGATGCGCTCGATCCCAAACTCAAGCGGAGCTGACCAAAAATGTCCCTGCTCGAGATCAAAAATCTCACCGTCGCCTTCGACACCTCGGTGGGCCTGTTCAAGGCTGTCGACGGCATCGACATTGCCGTCGACGCCCGCGAGGTCCTCGCCATTGTCGGGGAATCGGGGTCCGGCAAATCAGTGGCCATGCTCGCCACCATGGGTCTTCTGCCTTCCACCGCCACGGTGACCGCCGACGTCATGAAGTTCGAGGGTCTCGACCTTCTCTCCATGTCGGCCGCCGAAAAGCGCAAGATCATCGGCAAGGATATTGCCATGATCTTCCAGGAACCCATCGCCAGCCTCAATCCCTGCTTCACCGTCGGCTTCCAGATAGGCGAAGTGCTGGAAAAGCATCTCGGCCTATCCGGGCGTGCTGCGCGGCAGCGGGCAATCGAGCTGCTCGAACTGGTGGGCATTCGCGATGCGGCCGACAAGCTGCGCGCATTTCCCCACCAGATGTCGGGTGGCCAATGCCAGCGCGTCATGATCGCCATGGCGATCTCCTGCAACCCCAAGCTGCTGATCGCCGACGAGCCGACGACGGCACTCGACGTCACCATCCAGAAGCAGATCCTCGACCTTCTCGTGCGGCTGCAGGCCGAGACCGGCATGGGGTTGATCATGATCACCCACGATATGGGCGTCGTCGCCGAAACGGCGGACCGCGTCATCGTGCAATATAAGGGGCGCAAGATGGAGGAAGCGGACGTGCTCTCCCTCTTCGAAAACCCGCAATCGAACTATACGCGGGCGCTGCTCTCGGCCCTGCCGGAAAACGCGGTGGGCGACCGTCTGCCTACTGTTTCCGACATCCTGTTTGAACCCGTGCCGGGAGCGCGCTGATGACCACACCCGTTCTCGAAGTCCGCGACCTCAAGCGCGACTATGTCTCCTCGGGTGGCCTGTTCCGCCCGGCCAAGGTGGTCCATGCCGTCAAGGGCGTCAATTTCTCGCTAGAAAAGGGTCGGACGCTGGCCGTGGTCGGCGAAAGTGGCTGCGGCAAGTCCACCCTGGCGCGCATGATCACGCTGATCGATCCCCCGACTTCGGGCGAAATCCTGATCGACGGCATTCCGGCCAGCGCCGCCCATGTGACCAAGGAACTGCGCCAGAAGGTGCAGATCGTCTTCCAGAACCCCTATGGCTCGCTCAATCCGCGCCAGAAGGTGGGCGATGTGCTGGCCGAGCCGCTCCTGCTCAACACCGACATGTCGGCGGCCGACAGGCGGGACAAGGCCATGGCCATGCTCCTCAAAGTGGGCCTTCGCGAAGAGCACCATAACCGCTATCCGCATATGTTCTCCGGCGGGCAGCGCCAGCGCATCGCCATCGCCCGGGCCCTGATGCTCAATCCGAGTTTCCTCGTGCTCGACGAGCCGGTCTCGGCGCTCGATCTTTCGGTGCAGGCGCAGATCCTCAATCTGCTCAAGGATCTGCAGGACGAGTTCGGGCTGACCTATGTGTTCATCAGCCACGATCTGTCCGTCGTGCGCTATATCGCCGACGAGGTGATGGTGATGTATTTCGGCGACGTGGTGGAGCATGGCAGCCGCGAGGCGCTCTTTGCCAATCCTCAGCACGACTATACGCGCACGCTCTTTGCCGCGACGCCCAATGCCGATGTCGAAAGCATCCGCGCCCGCATCGCCCGCAAGAAGGCTGCCGCCTGACCACGGCGGCATAAATCGAGGCGGTCACCCCGGCGCAAGCCCGGGGATGACCGCCTGTTCTCTCCTAGAGCGCCACCCGCTGGCCCTCTTTGGCCGACGCGATCAGCGCATCGACCAACTCATGCACCTGCAGCGCCGAGTGCCCCGTCGAGACGGGTTGGCGCCCTGCCCTCACCGCATCGGCGAACTCGGCGATCTGGGCCATATGCCAGTCGAAGGGAAACGCCATGGGATCGGCGCCGCCGCCCGAATTGCTGGCTTCCCCGATTGTCTCGGTGCGCCCATCCATCAAGTGCAGTGTCAGATTGCCCCCAGTCAGGGTGGCGCTGGCCTTTTCGAAATTGAGGGTAAGGCTTTCCGCGGCGCCTGGGTAATTGGCGGTCGTCGCCATCAGCGCACCCACCGCGCCATTGGCAAATTCGAGCCCGCCGGCGACGAAATCCTCGGTCTCCATCTGGTGAAATCCGGTCGTCGCCGCAAGTGCGGTGACAGCGCGCACCGGTCCGGTCAGGCTCAGCATGAGGTCGAGCGAATGGATGGCCTGGGTAACGAGAACGCCACCGCCATCATGGGCAAGCGTGCCCCGGCCCGGCTTGTCGTAATAGCCCTGCTGGGGGCGCCACCAGGGCACGACGAGATGAACCGCGAAGAGTTTTCCAAGCGCGCCGCTCGCCACTTTCGCCGCCAGCGCCTGCGAGGCCGCGCGGAATCGATGCTGGAAGATGATGCCAAGCGTCACACCCGCAGCGTCGCACCGCTCGACGATGGCGCGGGCCACCGATGTCGTGCGCTCAACGGGCTTTTCCATCAACACATGCTTGCCGGCCGCGGCTGCCGCTGCAACGATCTCCTCGCGCGCATTGGGCGGGGTGAGGATCAGAACGGCCTCGATCCCTGGATCTGCGAGGAGGGCCTCAAGGCTGGCAGCCGGGGGAAAGCCATGCTCGTGGCAAAAGCTCTTCAACGCGGCCTCGTTGCGCCGCCAGACACCACGCACCTCGATTTCGCCCCGTAGCGCATTGAGCGCGAGGGCATGAGGCTTGGCCGCCATGCCTGCCCCGACCACGCCCAAGCCCAGGCGCTTGTTCCCGTCCGCCATTATGTCCCTCCTCCGCGTTGATCCGCGTTTTCATGTCGGTCGGGCCATGATGCGTCGAGACCCGGCGCTTGTCATCCCGACAAAGTCTTGGGGGGGCAATGGAATAGGCGAGGTTGCGACGAAGACGGAGTGCTAGGACGCTTTCCGCCAGCTTTCCCGCCGGAGGAAATCTTCCAGGGCATATCGGTCCATCGGCCGGGCAAAGGCATATCCCTGGAGGATGTCGCAGCCGAGATCGCGCAGGATGGCGGCGTGCTCCATGGTTTCGACACCCTCGGCCACGATTTCGATATCCATGGATTTGCCGATATCGACGATGGAGGCCAGAAGCCGCCGCTGCGCCGGCTCCGTCAGGATCGGGTCGACGAGCTGCCGGTCGATCTTGAGGCGCCGGGGATGGAGCTTTTGCAGCGAGACGATCGAGGCGTAGCCGGTGCCGAAATCGTCGATCTCGATGTCGATACCCAATTCCTTGATGCGATCGATGTTCCAGCCGACGATGCCGTCGCTCTCGTCGAGATAGATCGATTCCACCAATTCAAAGGCAATGCGGCCCGGCTCGATATGCAGTTCGCGCAGGCTCTGTACCAGGTCTTCGTCGTGGAGGCGGCGCTGGGAGACATTGACCGAAGCGCGCGGCACGACGAGACCCATGGCCTGCCAGCGCTCGAGGTCGCGCAGCGCCTGTTCGAGCACGATGCGGTCGATGCTCGAGACGACGCTGAGTTCCTCTGCGATGCTCATGAAGCTGTCGGGGGTCTTGAGCCCCTGGGTCGGGTGGTTCCAGCGCGCCAGTGCCTCCACGCCCACCACATCATGGGTGCGGGCGTCAAACTGGGGCTGGTAGTGGGCGATGAAGGCGTTGGTGTCGAGACCTTTGAGGATTTCGTCGGCCCTGCGCTTGGTGCCGATCACTTCAGCCTGCAGCGCCGCCGAAAAGAACTCATAGCGATTACGGCCACGGGCCTTGGCCCGATAGAGCGCAATATCGGCATTGATCAGTAATTGCTTGACGTCGATATCGGTGCCCCGGGCGGTGGCAAGGCCAACACTGACCCCGATCCGGCATTCGTGGCCCTCGTGGTGCGCCGGCTTGCGCATGGCCTGGACGATGCTCTCGGCCAGCGGCGCCAGGCAGGAATCCTCTTCGCCGGCCTCCGACACGAGCACGAATTCGTCACCGCCAATGCGGGCGACAAAATCGGTCGGCCGGCAGTTTTCACGCAGAACGCGGCTGGCATGGATCAACATGGCGTCGCCGGCGGCGTGGCCCAGCGTGTCGTTGATCTGCTTGAAGCGGTCGAGATCGATATGGAGCAGGGCAATTCCGCCAGAACCGTGATAGCCGTGCCGCGCCTGCTCCTGGAGCTTCTCGTCGAGATAGCGGCGGTTGGGCAGGCCGGTCAGACTGTCATGGAGCGCATTGTGCTCGATACGGATCTTGGCCGCCTCGAGCTCGGCATTGCGCGCCGCGGTCATCTGTTCGGCACGGCGCAGATCCTCGTTGAGCGCCACGTCCCGCGTTATGTCCCAATTGACACCCAGCACGCGGTCTGGCTCGCCAGGCACCTTGTTGAGCATGGCCATGGAGCGCACATGGCGGACCGTGCCGTCCTCGAGCCGGATGCGATAGACTGCCTCATATCGACCCGTGGCGATCATGCTCTTGAATTCGACTTCACTGCGCTCGATGTCGTCGGGGTGGACAATGGACTTCCACTGCTCGTAGGTGCGCGGAGCGGCGTCGCGTGGCAGACCATAGAGTTCGTTGGTGCGCGCGTCCCAATATTCGGCACCGCTTTCCAGATCCAGCTCCCAGATGCCGACCTGGGAGGTTTGCAGGGCCAGATCGAGCCGGTCGGTGAGAGCGGCCAGTTCGCGCTCGCGCGTCCGCAGCTGGGCGATGTGGCGATGGCGCAGTTCGACCATGCGGTGCGTGGTGAAGATGGGTAGAATGACAAGCCCACCCGCAAGCACGATCAGCCCACGCAGCAGCCAGGCATTGAGACTGTCCTGGGCCCAGCCCTGGCGCGGAATGGCCGTGAGCTTCCAGCTCCCGGTGGGCAGGGCCACATAGGCCTCGACAGGCTCTTCCGCGTCGAGATCGCGGCCGTAGAACAGCGCGCCATTGTGCCCTTTGCCATCGAGGCCGGCGATGGCGACCTCGATGGGCAGGTCGGGATCATAAAGGCCGCTGTCCCGATAGAGCCGGTCAATATCGATGACGGCTGCCACTATCCCCCAGAACCGGCGGTCGGCCCCTTCCCCGACATAGACCGGAAAGCGGGCGACAAAACCCGTCCCGCCCTGAACCAGGTCGACAGGACCCGCCAGGACGAGGCGTCCGGTATCGACCACTTCCTTGACGGCGTTCCACTGCACCGGATTGGTGCGATAATCGAAGCCGATATTGCGCGAATTCTCGGCCGGATAGGTCATCGCTATGACTAGATCCGGCGCCACGGAAATGGAGCGCAGCTGGCTGTCTTCCTCGAAAAGGCGCGCAGCCAGATCCTGAAAATAGGCCGGGCTCATCGTCGGCTGGATGGAAATGGTCGAGACAAGGCCGCGCACGAGCTGGATGTCGCTGGAAATATTGCCTTCCAGCTTGGCGCGGATGATGGAGAGCTGGCCCAGCACCTCGGAACGCATGCGCTGCTCGGCGATGCTTTGGCTCTGGCGGTCGATGAAAATGCCCGCCACGGCGACCATCAGGAGCGCAAGCAGCACGGGCAGCCACGTGGTGCGACGCCAATCGATACGCTGCGTCTCTGTATCCAGCCTATTCATAGCGTCGATGCGTAGAGCCGCCCCCTAGCTTGCAAGGGAGAGAATGCGCATCGGGCTTGACCAAACCCTTACCGAAAACCGTGCAATCGTAGTCTTGGTAAACTCGCTGCTAACAGAGCGGGCCCTCCAGAAGGCGGGACCGGCCCGGCCTAGGCCGGGGCCACCTCCTCAAGCTCGACCAGTGTGCCATCAAAATCCTTGGGATGGAGGAAAATCACGGGATTGCCGTGGGCGCCGATCCTGGGTTTCCCGTCGCCCAGAATGCGCGCGCCGCTTTCGCTCAGTTTGGCAATGGCGACCACGATGTCGGGGACTTCGTAGCAGATGTGGTGCATGCCCCCGGTCGGGTTCTTGTCGAGAAAGCTCGCCACAGGTGATGCTTCGCCGAGCGGCTCGAGCAGTTCGACCTTGGAATTGCCCGTGTCGATGAAAACCACCGTTACTCCATGCTCGGGGAGCGCCTGGGGTTCGCCGACCGAGGCACCCAGCATGTCACGATAGCGGGCAGTGGCGATGGCAAGATCCGGCACGGCGATGGCGATGTGATTGAGACGCCCGATCATCTGTTGGACAGCCTTCCCTCGATTTCATTGAGCACGGAAAAGGCCGCGTCGAGCACATTGGTGCCCGGGCCGAAAATGGCTGCGACCCCGGAATCATAGAGGAAACCATAGTCGGGCTCGGGGATGACCCCGCCAACGATGACCGTGATATCACCCAATTCGCGCGCCTTGAGCGCTTCGATGAGTTCGGGCACCAGGGTCTTGTGGCCCGCAGCCAACGAGGAGACGCCAACGGCATCGACCTTGAGTTCATCGGCATGGGCCGCAACTTCCGGCGCGGTCTCGAAGAGATCGCCCATGTGGACGGTGAAGCCCAAATCGGCGAAGGCCGAGGCGATGATCTTGGCGCCGCGGTCGTGGCCGTCCTGCCCCATCTTGGCGATGAAGATGGAGGGCGCGCGGCCGCGCGAGGTCTTGAAGGCGCCGATCCGGTCGGTGACCGATTTCAGCTGGGGGTCGTCGCCATAGCCACCGGCATAGACGCCCGAGATGACGCGGGTAATGGCGCGATGACGGTCGAACACGTCTTCGAGCGCCGAGGAAATCTCCCCAAGCGTGGCGCGGGCGCGGGCGGCTTCTATGGCGGCGGTGAGGAGATTGCCCTCGTCCTTGGCCGCATATTCGCGCAGGGCCGAGAGCATGGACTGGCATTTCGCCTCGTCGCGCGTTCTGCGGATGCGCTCGAGCTGGGCGATCTGCTCGAGGCGCACCTTGGCATTGTCGATCTCGCGGACCTCGATGCTCTCTTCGGTATCGACCCGGTAGCGGTTGACGCCGACGATGACATCTTCGCCCCGGTCGACGCGGGCCTGGCGCAGGGCAGCGGCCTGCTCGATGGCCATTTTCGGGCCGCCCGACTGCACGTAGGCCGTCATGCCGCCCACCGCCTCGGCCTCGGCGATCAGCTCTTTTGCCCCGGTGACGAGCTGGTCGGTCAGGGCCTCGACATAATAGGAGCCGCCCAGCGGATCGACCACATCGGTGATGCGGCTTTCATGCTGGAGGATGAGCTGGGTGTTGCGGGCAATGCGGCTCGAAAATTCGGTCGGCAGCGCGATGGCTTCGTCGAAGCTATTAGTGTGCAGCGATTGGGTGCCGCCAAGCGTCGCCGCCAACGCCTCGATCGTCGTGCGCACGATATTGTTGTGCGGGTCCTGCTCGGTGAGCGACACGCCCGAGGTCTGGCAATGGGTGCGCAGCATTTTGGAACGCGGATCCCTGGCGCCGAGATCGGTCATGATCTGGCTCCAGAGTTTTCGCGCGGCACGGAGCTTTGCAACCTCAAGGAAGAAGTTCATGCCGATGCCGAAAAAGAAGCTCAGCCGCCCGGCAAAGGCGTCGATATCGAGCCCCTTGGCCTGGGCTGCTCGGACATAGTCCATGCCATCGGCCAGGGTAAACGCCAGCTCCTGCACCGCCGTCGCCCCGGCCTCGTGCATGTGATAGCCCGAGATCGAGATCGAATTGTATTTCGGCATGTGCTCGGCAGTGTGGGCGATGATGTCGCCGACAATGCGCATGGAGGGCTCAGGCGGGTAGATATAGGTGTTGCGGACCATGAACTCCTTGAGGATGTCGTTCTGGATGGTCCCCTCAAGCTGGGCCTGCTTGACGCCCTGTTCCTCGGCGGCAACGATGAACATGGCGAGCACCGGGATGACCGCGCCGTTCATGGTCATGGAGACGCTCATCTGATCGAGCGGAATGCCGTCAAAGAGGATTTTCATGTCTTCGACGCTGTCGATGGCGACGCCCGCCTTGCCGACATCGCCGACAACGCGCGGATGGTCGCTGTCATAGCCGCGATGGGTGGCCAGATCGAAGGCGACCGAAAGCCCCTTCTGGCCCTTTTGCAGCGCCTGCCGATAGAAGGCATTGGATTCCCGGGCGGTCGAAAAGCCCGCATATTGGCGGATGGTCCAGGGGCGGTTGGCATACATGGTGGCGCGCACGCCACGCGTGAACGGCTCGACGCCCGGCACTTCGCCATCGTCGCCGAGATAGACGGGCTTCACCGCTATGCCGCCATAGTCCCGGTCCAGCGCGGAAAGCGGGGTATCGCGGAGTTCCTTTTGGGCGAGTTTTTCCCATTTTTCCTGGTCAGCTGACATGGCGGGACTCCCTTTGGCGCGGACTGAGTACAGGGCACGATAGTGCTCCTCCCCCCTTGCGGGGGAGGCTAGGAGGGGGAAAGGCGCGCCCAGATGTCTGCCGGGCTCTCACCCCCCACCCCAACCCTCCCCGCGAGGGGGAGGGAGCCTGTCCGGTGATGATGCTAAAAACCAGCATCACACCGCCTCGAATTCGAGCATCACCTGATCCACCGCCAGAACGGCGCCGGGGACGACGTGGACCGTCTTCACGCGGGCGCGCTTTTCGGCCTTGAGCACGTTTTCCATCTTCATGGCTTCCACGATGGCCAGGGTCTGGCCATCCTCGACCACATCGCCTTCCCTAACGTCGATGCGCACCACTTGCCCCGGCATTGGGCAGAGCAGATATTTGCTCATGTCAGGCGGCACCTTGACCGGCATATGGGTCAGATGTCTCGCGATATGGGGCCGCAGCACCAGCACCTTGAGATCAGCCCCGCGATAGCGGATGCGGAAGCCAGACGTCGTCGGATTGACCTTCAGCACGGCATGGCGGCCGCCGGACCAGTCGAGACGCGCCAGCGTATCGCCCGGCTGCCAGGTGACGCGCACCGCTTCGGACCGCCATCCGGCGTCGACGACGATATCGAGACCCTTCTGGTGCAGAACCACATTCTCGGCCTTGTCGCCAATTTGCACATGCCAGCGACTTTCGGTTTCCGCCCCGCTGCGGCGCTGGTCGCGGCGCGCCATCAGCACGGCGGCTGCGGCAACGACATCAAAATGATGCTCCTGGCTGATCTCTGCGCCCGAAAACCCCTCGGGGAATTCTTCGGCGATATAGCCCGTGGTCAAGCGCCCTTCGCGGAACCGATCCTGCTCCATCACGGTCGAGAGGAAGGGCAGATTATTGCCCACGCCTTCGACCTCAAAACTGTCGAGCGCCACCGCCATGGCATCGACTGCCGCCTCGCGTGTCGGGGCCCAGGTGCAGAGTTTTGCGATCATCGGGTCGTAGGAGGTCGAGATTTCCCCGCCTTCGAAAACGCCGGTGTCGTTGCGCACGACGAGATCATCCGAGACGCTTTCCGCGGGCGGGCGATAGCGCGTCAGGCGGCCGGTCGAGGGCAGGAAATTGCGATAGGGGTCTTCGGCATAGAGCCGGCTTTCGATGGCCCAGCCATTGCGCTGCACCTGGTCCTGCGTCAGCGGCAGCTTTTCGCCATTGGCGACGCGCAGCATCAACTCCACGAGATCGAGCCCGGTGATCATCTCGGTCACCGGATGCTCCACCTGGAGGCGGGTGTTCATCTCGAGGAAGTAGAATTTCTTGTCTTTGTCGACGATGAACTCCACCGTGCCGGCGCTGCGATAGCCCACGGCCTTGGCGAGCGCCACGGATTGTTCGCCCATGGCCTTGCGGGTGGCCTCATCGAGGAAGGGGGATGGGGCTTCTTCGATGACCTTCTGGTTGCGGCGCTGGATCGAGCATTCGCGCTCATTGAGATAGAGCACATTGCCATGCGCGTCCGCGATCAGCTGGATTTCGATATGGCGCGGCTCGGTGACGAATTTTTCGATGAAGATGCGGTCATCGCCGAAGGACGAGGCCGCCTCGGATTTGGAGCGCTCAAAGCCTTCGCGGGCCTCGGCGTCGTTCCAGGCGATGCGCATGCCCTTGCCGCCACCGCCTGCGGAGGCCTTGATCATCACCGGGTAGCCGATGGATTTGGAGATGGTCACCGCACGTTCGGCGTCATCGATCAAGCCCATATGGCCCGGCACGGTCGACACACCAGCTTCGGCGGCCAGCCTTTTCGAGGTGATCTTGTCGCCCATGGCTTCAATCGCCTTGGGGCCCGGGCCGACGAAGATGATACCTTCGGCCTCAAGCGCTGCGGAGAAGGCGGCATTTTCCGACAGGAACCCATAGCCGGGATGGACCGCCTGGGCGCCGGTCTCTTTACAGGCGGCGATGATCTTGTCGATCTGAAGATAGCTCTCCTTTGCCGGTGACGCGCCGATATGGACGGCCTCGTCGGCCATGCGCACATGCAGGGCCTCACGGTCGGCGTCGGAATAGACCGCCACCGTCGCAATACCCATCTTCTTGGCCGTCTTGATGACCCGACAGGCGATCTCGCCACGATTGGCGATGAGGAGTTTGGTGATGGTCATGGCTTGTCCTCTTCGCGCTGGGCGGACTCGATCTGGCTCCCTCCCCCTTGCGGGGAGGGCTGGGGTGGGGGGCTGGAAGGCAGTGCGGCGAGATAGGCGCTGACAGCGCCAAATACCCCCTCCGGGTTGCCCGTCACCTCGGCATTGGTGAACCGCAGAACAGTAAATCCGCGTCCGCGCAGGTAGTCGTCCCGGACGGCGTCATTGAACTCAGCGAGCCCGGTGAAATGCGTGTCGCCGTCGATCTCGACGACGAGTGCGGCCTTGAGGCAGGCGAAATCGACATAGTAGCTGCCGATCTGGTGCTGGCGGCGAAAGGGCCAGCCGTCCTGCCGCAGTGAATAGGTCAGGCGCCAGAAATCCATCTCGGCATATGTCGCGTTGCGCCGGAGTTTTCTTGCAAGGTTCTTGGCCATCCATCCCCCCACCCCGGCCCTCCCCGCGAGGGGGAGGGAGTTCGTCCTGTGATTGCCAAACCATAGTGCCACATCCCCGACCCGGCTCCCTCCCCCTCGCGGGGAGAGATGGGGTGGGGGGCTGAGAGCCACCATTTCCATCCTGCCCTCCCTCACAGCGGGATGTTATCGTGCTTCTTCTTCGGGCCCTGCACAGATTTGTGCTTGAGCGTCGAGAAGGCGCGGATGACGCGACGGCGAGTGCCGTGGGGCATGATGACATCGTCGATGAAGCCGCGTTCGGCCGCGACGAACGGATTGGCGAAGCGCGCTTCGTAATCGGCGGTGCGCTGGGCAATCTTGTCCTTGTCGCCGAGTTCAGAGCGATAAAGGATTTCGGTCGCGCCCTTGGCGCCCATCACAGCGATTTCGGCCGAGGGCCAAGCGTAGTTGACGTCGGCCTTGATGTGCTTTGAGGCCATCACGTCATAGGCGCCGCCATAGGCCTTGCGGGTGATGACGGTGACGAGCGGCACGGTGGCTTCCGAATAGGCGAAGAGGAGCTTGGCACCGTGCTTGATGATGCCGCCATATTCCTGCGCGACACCGGGGAGGAACCCGGGCACGTCGACAAAGGTCAGGATCGGAATTTCAAAACTGTCGCAGAAGCGGATGAAGCGCGCGGCTTTCTTACTGGCATTGATGTCGAGGCACCCGGCCAGAACCAAAGGCTGGTTGGCGACGACGCCCACGGTCTGCCCATCCAGCCGAATGAAGCCGATCAGAATGTTGCCGGCGTGGTTCTTCTGAAGTTCCAAAAAATCGCCCTCGTCGGCGACGGTCTCGATGACCTCGCGCATGTCATAGGGCTTTGTCGCACTGTCGGGGATGATGGTGTCGAGCTTGTCATTGCGGCGATCAATGGGATCGTGGCTGGGCAGGCGCGGCGGCTTCTGGCCTGCGGCCAGCGGCAGGTAGGAGAAGAGCCGGCGGACTTCGAGCAGGGTCTCGATGTCATTGGCGAAAGCCGCGTCGGCCACCGAGGAGATCTTGGTGTGGGTGGAGGCGCCGCCCAGCTCTTCCTGGGTGACGATCTCATTGGTGACGGTTTTCACCACATCCGGGCCGGTGACGAACATATAGCTCGTGTCCTCGACCATGTAGATGAAGTCGGTCATGGCCGGGGAATAGACAGCACCACCGGCACAGGGGCCCATGATGACGGAAATCTGCGGCACGGCACCCGAGGCCTGCACATTGCGCCAGAACACGTCGGCATAGCCGCCCAGCGCCGCCACGCCTTCCTGGATACGGGCCCCGCCGGAATCGTTGAGCCCGATCACCGGCGCGCCATTCTGCATGGCCAGATCCATGATCTTGCAGATTTTTCGCGCATGGGTCTCGGAAAGCGAGCCGCCGAAGACAGTAAAATCCTGGGAGAAGACATAGACCATGCGGCCGTCGATCGTTCCCCAGCCGGTGACCACGCCATCGCCGGGGATGATTGTTTCGTCCATGCCGAAATCGGTCGCCCGATGGGTGACGAACATGTCGTATTCTTCGAACGAGCCGGGATCGAGCAGCACGTCGAGGCGTTCGCGCGCGGTCAGCTTGCCCTTGCCATGCTGGGTGTCGACGCGCCGCTGGCCTCCGCCGAGCCGCGCCTCTCCACGTCTGGTTTCCAGTGCGGCAATGATCTCCTGCATGCGAACCTCCGGCAGTGCTGATGCGGGCGGAGCCTATTCGGTGTGCTTGCATACCAGAAGACAGGAAAGGGTGTAGGTGCTACAATCACACAAAGGCAGGGCTGTAATTTTGTGGAGTTGTGTTGTGGCGACCAGAAAGGTCTTTGCGGGAGCCAAAATCCGGGCGCTGAGGGCCCAGAACCGACTGACCCAGGCCGAGCTTGCAGCGCGGCTCGACATCTCCGCCTCCTATATCAATCAGCTGGAGTCCAACCAACGCCCGCTCACCGCCGCAGTCATGCTGGCGCTGGCCGAGCATTTCAGCGTCGATCTCTCGAGCCTTGCGACCGATGGGTCGGACCGGCTGGTGATGGATCTGCGCGAGGCGCTGGCCGATCCTGTCTTCGGCGAAGCCATGCCCAATCTGCAGGAATTGAAATCGGTCGCCACCAATGCCCCCGACATGGCCAAGGCCGTGCTGCAGCTCTACGAGGCTTACCGCAAGACCAATGAGCGCCTTGCGGGCATGGATGCCGCCCTCTCGCGCGATCCGCAGAGCGGCATCACCACCGCCTATGAGGAAGTGCGCGACTTTTTCCACTACGCCGACAATTATATAGACCCGCTCGATCGGGCGGCCGAGACCCTGGCGGGCGAGCTCGGTGAATTCGGCCCGGGCCGCATGGCGCGGCTGGTGGACTATCTGGGCGAAACCCATGAGGTGCGCGTCAGCTTCACTCCGCCTCTCGCTGCGGACGCGATGAGCCGCTTCGACCGGGCGGGCCGCGAAATCTGGATCAATAGCCGCCTCGATCCGGCCAGCCAGTTTTTCCGCTTGGCCACCCATCTGGCCGGGCTCGAACAGGTGACGCTGATCGGCGAATTGCTCGACGGGGCCAATTTCAAGGCCAGCGAAGCGCGCGCCATCGCCCGCATGGGGCTGGCCAATTATTATGCCGGCGCGCTGCATATGCCCTATGGCGCCTTCCTCAGGGCGTCCGAAGCGCACCGCTATGACATAGAGGAGCTGTCGCACCTGTTCGGCGCCAGTCTCGAGCAGGTAGCCCATCGGCTCTCGACCATGCAGCGGCCGCGAGAGCGGGGGGTGCCGTTCTTTTTTGCCCGGGTCGACGCCGCCGGGACCATCACCAAGCGCCATTCGGCCACGGCGCTGCAATTTGCCCGCTTCGGCGGTGCCTGCCCGCTCTGGAATGTGCATCGGGCCTTCGAGGCGCGCGGCGAAATCATCCGCCAGCTGGCCGAGACGCCGGACGGCAATCGTTATCTCTGCCTCGCCTGGTCAGGCGAAAAACGCATGGGCGGTTATCGCGGCACGACGCGGCGCTATGCCTATGCGCTGGGGTGCGAAGTCAGCCACGCCAACCGGCTCGTCTATGCCGACGATATGGAATTGGGCAAAGCCGTGTTCGACCCGATCGGCATCTCGTGCCGCATCTGCGAGCGCCGCAATTGCCACCAGCGTGCGGTCCCGCCAATTGCCGCAGGCATTTCCGTGCCGCCGGACCGACGCTCCATCGTGCCCTATGAGATCGGCTAGCGCCGAGTGAGGGTCAGAGTGCGCCCTGCCCCGCCCGGCGGGATGGCCAGCGTGATGGTGATGGTGGCGGCCGCTACCATTTGCTCGGCGCGCTCGGCCCATTCGACCAGAACAATGCCGGCATCATTGTCCAGCAGACCGAGCTCGTCGGCCTCGGCGGCGTCGCCCAGGCGATAGAGGTCGGCGTGGAGCACGAGGCCCCTGGGCGTCTCATAGGGCTGGACCAGCGCGAAAGTGGGCGATGGGATTTCCAGCTCGGGATCGTTGGCCAGCGCCCTTATCGTGGCCCGCGCCAGGGCTGACTTGCCAGCCCCCAACTCGCCCTCGAGGCTGACGATGTCACCCGGCACCAGCATGGCCGCCAGTTCCGCCCCAAAAGCGGTGGTTGCATCGTCGTCGGGGAGAAAGCGCTCCATTATTCGGCAACGCCTGCCAGCGAGCAGTCACGCGGAAGATTGACCACGATGCGGCTGCCGCGCGGCTCGCGCTGCTCGGCCGAAATCGTGCCGCCGTGAAGATTGACGAAGGTGCGCACGATGGACAGCGCCAGCCCTGCCCCGCGCTGGCGGCCCGGATGGGGGCTGTCGAGGCGCGTGAGGATGGCCGATTTCATCTCGTCCGTGAGGCCGGGCCCTTCATCCTCAATGATGAAAAGAACGCGCTCGCCGCGATGATTGACCGAAAGACGGATTTCGCCACCCGAAGGGGAGAAGCGCGCGGCGTTGGACAGGAGGTTATAAAGCACCTGGACGAGGCGCGTGCCGTCGGCGATCAGCACCGGCATATCGGTGGGCAGATCGACGACGAGATTGGGCGGCTCGCCCGATCCGGCGGGGAAAGTCGCGGCAATGCCGGCGCGCGCCTTTTCGATCAGGCTGACCACATCGAGGGGCTCGGGGTTGAGCTCGGCGATCCCCGCATCGACGGAGGCGAGGTCGAGAATATTGTCGATCAACACGCCCAGCGTCACCGAGGAGGCGCGGATATAGTCGATATAGGCGCGCTGGCGCTCGGTCAGCCCATCGCCTTCGGCTGCAGCCAGAAGATCGGCAAAACCGATGATGTTGGTCAGCGGCGAGCGCAATTCATAGGAGACATTCTCGACAAAGGCGTCCTTGAGCCGGTCGGCTGCCACGAGGGCGTCGTTACGCTCCTTGAGCACCTTCGAATAGGAGGCGCTTTCCGTGACATCGAGGAAGGTCATCATCGTCTGGCCGTCGGGCAGGCGGGTGATGGCATAATCGAGCAGGCGCCCATCCGAGCGGTCGATGCGCCCGGCCTGGTCGGTTCGGGTGGGGTTGAGGTCGATAATGCCGCGCTTGAGGTCGCGCCAGATCTTGGAGCCGTCCTGCGGAATGGCGCGGCCCGACACATCGGCGATCTGGTCGATATGGGGATTGTTCCCCAACTCGTTCATCGGCAGCTTCCACAGCGCGGACAGCCGCGGATTGCACAGCGTCAGCCGGCCATTGGTGCCGAACACGGCGACGGCTTCGGAGAGCGCGTTGATGGTTTCGCGCTGCACATTGGTCATGGCCTTGTTGGCCGATTCCAGCTCCAGACGCTCGGTCAGGTCCTCGAAGACATAGATGACCCCACCGTCGGGGCCGGCCGGGGCCGAAATCACCTTGATGGTGCGGCCATCGGGCAAGTGCCAGGGTTCGGCCTCGAACGGGGCTTTTCGCGAATAGCTCTCGAGATGCTTGGCGCGCCAGGTGTGGTAATCCACCTGATTGGGCAGCATGCCCTCGGTGCGCAGCTTGTCGAGCACGGCCCGCTCGTCGAGGCCCGGGGTCAGGAAGCCGGGCGCAAAATTCCACAGATTGGCATAGGCCTGGTTGAACTGGACCAGTTCGCGTCCGGCGCTGAAGATGGCAATCGGGGTGGCCAGCGCGTCGATAATACCGGCGATATGGCTGAGCCCTGGCGCCACCGGCGCTGCCGCAACCGGCTGGACCAGCGGCCGCAGATAGCCCGCGCCAAGACCTCCGAAGGTAAATTCGGTCAGCTCGAAGCGACCCATCTTGCCGAAATCAAGCTCAAGCAACACAGGTTCATTGCCATCCCGACACCGCTCGAGATGGGCCTGGAGCGTGCCGGCGTCGAGCAATTCGGCCGGTTGGGCATCGTTGCCGGATTTGCCCAGGCTCGCGGCGAGCGCGTGATAGGCGCCATTGGCGTAGATCAGGCGGCCCTTGGCGTCGCGGACAAAGCCGGGATTGGCCTGAAGCTGGAGAATGGCGCGCAGGCCCTCGAGCCCGCTATCGCCGCCGATGGCTGTTTTCGGTTCGCCTGCGACGGGGCCTGGCCGAAGGCGGAGGGCAGCGCCACCGCCGGTGATCCAGCCATTGACCTTGACCAGCCGCCCCTCCCCATAGGGAAAGCTGGCATGGAAGGCCTCGCCGCGGACGCGCAAATCCTCGACCAGCCGGGCGAGGCGCGATGCGTCGGCGCCGCTCAACCAGGCGTAGAAATCGAGCACCGCTTCCGGCGGGCGTCCCGCAGGCAGGATGGCGCTGGTCTGGCCGAGCAGGCGCGGCGGCACGCCAGCTTCCTGGCTCCAGACAATGGTAATCTCACGGTTACCGGCTATGAGATTTTCATAGTCGTCCACCAAGGCCCGAAGGCCGGCGATCTGCTCATTGGCGCGCCGACGATCGGTGCGGCCTTCCTTGAGCATGGTGCGCACCACGGTCATGGCCAGAACGGCAAAGCAACCCGCGCCGACCGCAACAGCTATCGGCGCAATGCCGCCCAGGTTTGCCGTGGAAATTCCTTGGGCCCAAGCTGGGGCGGCGGTGCTCAAGGTAAGGGGAACGGACGCCAAAACGGCGAATCCCCGATGCTTCCGGAATCGATCCGGCGCCATAGACAGCCCTCGCTCTTAATAATTGCGCTGCAAGTCCGACCAAACGGGCCGGTACGCGTGCACTCAAGAAGGCGGCATCACGCAGAATTCCACACACCGGAACTCGAATTGCCCCCGAACCGGTAACGTGTCCCCTACGCTTCCGAATCGTCTCAACATAGCTTCGCGATGAATCGTGCAAAAGGGTGCTTATGGCTGTGCTTTGCGGGCAAAGTGTTAAGGAAGGCCTTGACCCGGAACGAAGCAGCAACCCCAAATTCGAACGGCGACGGTCAATTAGCGCTCTTTTGCTGAACGATCGGAGCGCTGCAGCCGCCTGTTCAAACAAAAACCCTCCCCCAAAAGGGGAGGGTCGGGATCATTCCGGAAATGCCGATCCGCAGGGGATCAGAACTCGGACCAGTCTTCCTTGATCGCCGCATTGCCGTGGGTGAGATAGGCCGCAGCGGCCTTGGCCTTCTGCTGCAGAGCACGGACGGGGCTCTGCCTTTCTGCCAGCGCCGAGCGCACAGGCGCCTCGTGGCGGGCAGCGCGATTGGCATCGAGGGTGAACACGTCGACCACCATGTCGAGTTCGCTCGCCTGCGCCTCGGTTTGCTCGATGGAGGCGTTGACCTCCTCGACCAGGGCCGCATTGTGCTGGGTCATCTCGTCCATCTGACGCACGGCGGTGTTGACCTCGTCGATCGAGGAGGCCTGTTCGCGGCTGGCGCGGGCGATTTCGTCAAGCAGGCTGGTATTGGCGCGCAGGGATTCCAGCATGCTGGCAAGCTTGCCGGACGCCGAGGCAACGAGCCGCGAGCCGCTGTCGACTTCGCGCACGCTCTGTTCGATCAGGCCCTTGATTTCGGAAGAGGCTTCCGCCGAGGACTGGGCAAGGCGCCGCACTTCGACGGCCACCACGGCAAAACCCTTGCCGGCTTCACCGGCGCGCGCCGCTTCCACCGAGGCGTTGAGCGCCAGGAGATTGGTCTGGAAGGCGATGTCGTCGATCATGCCGATGATGTTGGAGATCTTTGCCGAGCTCTCGGTGATGCGCTCCATGGCGGTGTTGGCCTGGGCCATCACTTCGCCGCCCTCTTCGGCCGAATGCGACACGGCCTGCGCCTTTTCGCTGGCATCGGCGGCCTTGCGGGCGTTTTCGCCCACGGTCTGGGCCAGCTGTTCCATGGAGGCGGAGGTTTCCTCGATGGTCGCCGCCTGGCGCGTGGTCCGCTCGGACAAGTCGTTGGTGCCCGAGAGGATTTCGCGTGTCGCCGATTTCAGCGCACCCGAAGTGCCCCGCAGCTGGGTGACGATCTCGGTCAGCTTGTCGGCCACCGCATTGGTGTCGGACTGGAGGCGCGCGAAGGCGCCGCGATAATCGCCGGTCATGCGGCGGGTCAAATCGGTATTGGCCAGCGCGCCCAATACGTCCTGGGTTTCCGAGACGCCGCGATCGACGCTCTCGACGAGATTGTTGACCGATTTGGCCAGCGCGTTGAGTTCGGCATCGGGGAATTCAGCCGAGACGCGACGGGAGAAATCGCCATCGACGGCCGCATCCACCACCTGGCCGAAGGCCTGCTGGAGTTCGGCCATCATGTCCTGGCGGGCTTCCTGGTCGGTGATGATGCGCGCCGCTTCGGCCTCTGTCATCTGAGCGACCTTGAGCCCGTTTTCGCGGAACACTTCCACGGCACGCGCCATGGCGCCGATTTCATCACTGCGCTGAAGCCCGTCGACGGAGATGTCGAAACGGCCCTCGGTCAATTCGTCCATCTGCGCCCGCAGGCGATTGAGAGGACGGGTCAGGCTCTGCGCCAGGAACCAGCCGGCGACCAGGACGGTCAGAATGATGCCGGAGGCCGCCAGGGCGATGTCCCTCACATTGCCCCAGTACAGCGCCTCGATGTCCGTCTGCAGGACGCCCGTGCCGACGGCCCAGCTCCAGGGCGCAAAATTCTGCACATAGGTCAGCTTGTCGACTTCCTTGGCGTCGGCATCGGCCCCGGTAAAGCCGAAGGTGGTGAAGATCGACCCATTGAGCCGCGCGCCATCGGTATATTCCTCGATGAACCGCTTGCCGCGCGAGTCGACGCGGTCCCGCATATTTGTGCCGACGACGGCCGGATTAGTGTTGGCCAGCATCACGTAGTCATGGCTCACCACGAAGAGATAATCATCGACGGAGTACCGCATGGCGCCGATGGCACGGACGGCCTCGGCCTGGGCCTGCTGCAGCGTCATCTCTCCAGCTTGGACCCGCGCGTCATAGACCGAGAGAAGCGAGATGCCTGCCTCGACCACGCTCTTGATTTCCATCTGCTTGAGATCGACCAGGCTTTGCCGGGTGTGGGAGAGCTGGAAGGAGACGACGCCGATGAAGCCGACAACGAACAGGGCGAGCAATAGATACATTCGGCGAGATATGCTGCCGAGGAGGGACACAAACATGAGGCTACTCAAAGGGGGTAGGAGAACACAGAACCAACCCATGCCAAGTCCGCCTTAAGATTCGCCTAACCAGTCGACCACTTCCTTTTCCGCTTGCCGAAATCGACTTGCCAAACAGAAAAGCCCGCCGAAGCGGGCCTTTCAATTCGTGCTGAAAAAGCGATCAGTAGCGGTATTCGCCGGATTTGAACGGGCCGTTCTGCGGCACGCCGATATAGTCGGCCTGGGTCTTGGTCAGCTTGGTCAGCTTGGCGCCGAGCTTGGCCAGATGCAGTTCCGCGACCTTTTCGTCGAGGTGCTTGGGCAGGACGTGAACCTTCTTTTCGAGGCTCTCGCCCTTGGTCCAGAGCTCGATCTGGGCCAGCGTCTGGTTGGCAAAGGATGCCGACATGACAAAGCTCGGGTGGCCGGTGGCATTGCCCAGGTTCACGAGGCGCCCTTCGGAGAGCAGGATCAGGCGCTTGCCATTGGGCTGCTCGATCATGTCGACCTGCGGCTTGATATTGGTCCACTTGAAGTTGCGCAGACCGAGCACGTCGATCTCATTGTCGAAATGGCCGATATTGCAGACGATGGCCATGTCCTTGAGATTGCGCATGTCGTCGACCATCAGCACGTCACGATTGCCGGTGGCGGTGACGACGATATCGGCGCGATGGGCAGCCTCCTCGAGGGTCACCACCTCAAAGCCTTCCATGGCGGCCTGAAGCGCGCAGATCGGATCGACTTCGGTGACCAGCACGCGGGCGCCGGCGCCACGCAGGGATTCAGCCGAGCCCTTGCCCACGTCACCGAAGCCGCAGACGATGGCGACCTTGCCGGCCAGCATGACGTCGGTGCCGCGACGGATGGCGTCGACAAGGGATTCACGGGTGCCGTACTTGTTGTCGAACTTGGACTTGGTGACCGAGTCATTGACGTTGATCGCCGGGAACGGCAGTTCGCCCTTGGCGTGCAGCTGATAGAGGCGCATCACGCCCGTGGTGGTTTCTTCCGAAACGCCGCGGATGGCATCGCGGATGGCGGTGAAGAAGCCGGGGCTCTTTTCAAGGCGGCGCTTGATCGTGGCAAAGAAGATTTCCTCTTCCTCATTGCCCGGCTTGGCCAGAACGGAGATGTCCTTTTCGGCCTTGGCGCCGTTGAGGATGTACATGGTGGCGTCGCCGCCATCATCGAGGATCATGTTGGGGGTCAGGCCATTGCCCCAGTCCATCATGCGATCGGTAAATTCCCAATATTCTTCCAGCGTCTCGCCCTTGTGCGCAAACACCGGGATGCCGGCGGCGGCGATGGCGGCGGCGGCATGGTCCTGGGTCGAGAAGATGTTGCAGCTGACCCAGCGCACTTCGGCGCCCAGCGCCACCAGCGTCTCGATCAGGACCGCGGTCTGGATGGTCATGTGCAGCGAGCCGGCGATGCGCGCGCCCTTGAGCGGCTGGGCAGCGGCGTATTCTTCACGGATCGCCATCAGGCCGGGCATTTCGATTTCGGCGATCTGGATTTCCTTGCGGCCGAAATCGGCGAGGGAAATGTCCTTGACCGCATAATCGGTCGGGCGGCTGGTCATGGGTCTGCTCCGGAGGGTTTTCTCGTTTCCTCTCCTATACGCAAGCAGGTGCCACCGATCAACAATCCATATAAAGAAATGTTTATATCCTATGAACGGCGCGGATAGGCGTAGCGCCTCCGTCGAAATGGCAGCGTGAAGAAGCGCACCAAACCCGAGAGCACGAGATAGCCGAGGATGAAGCCGCCGCCGGCATAAAGAATGCCCTCCATCGTCACTGGTACAGCGGGTCGGAAATTGTCCAGCGTGCGCCGGCCAATATCCGTGTCGAGATAGGCCGGGAGCGCCTGCAACCGCTCCACCGGACCGGCGTTTTCAATGCGCTCGAGGGTGGCGCGCAGCATGTCATAGCGCTGGAAGGTGGCGGTCATGGAGCTGCCGCGGCCAGAGAGGAATTCGTCGTTCGAGGCATTGTAGCGCGCCAGCGCCGTCTGCCGGTCGAGGCCACCCGCAATCGCCGCCTGGTCGAATTCCTCGGTGACGATGCGCAACTCGTCCACCGCCCCGCCGAGGCGCTGGGTGTATTGTTGGGCATATTCGGGAAACTGGCTCATGGTCAGCGCCAGCCCAAGGCCGCCAATGCCGGCTAAAAATCGTCGCATGCTCTGCCTCCAGGCCCGCAGAAACACAGATTGTCATGTCTTTTCAAGGGCGGACAGTCCTTTCTAGGGCGGGAAGCGCCGGCTGCGGTGCTGACGCAGCCACCGGGCTGTGGCGGGTCTTGATCCAGTGGAAGGGCCGAAAGGCGAGGTCCCGGAGGGCGCGAAGGGTCGCCCAGGCGATCAGGAGCCAATAGAACGGCAGCAATAATTGCGCCGGGATCAACGCGCCCTGGCCCGTGCGGCGCAGACCGACAATGGCGGTGGCGATGGCAACGCCATAGCCCAGTGCCATGACGACGACGCAGCTCAGCGCCCAAAGTCCGATGCGCGGCAGGCCGATGCCGCCGAAAGCCATCTGGAAAAGGCAGATCGCCAGAAAGCCTGTGTGTAGAAGCGGGCCGAGCACCATGCTGGCGACGATGATCTCGAAGGCAAGCAGGCGGCGCCAGCCCAGATCGGCCAGCAGGGCGCGGGGATGGCGATTGTGGACGAGAAAGGTCTGCATCCACCCCTTCATCCAGCGGGCGCGCTGGCCCACCCAACCGGGCAAGGTCTCGGGCGCATCCTCCCAGGTCACTGCTGTGCTGGTGCCGCAGGCGAGGCGCCGCCGCGCCAATCGCACCCCCAGATCGGCGTCTTCGGTAACATTATAGGCGTCCCAGCCACCAATGGCGCGCAGGCTCGACAGTCGGAAATGATTGGAGGTGCCGCCCAGGGGCATGACCACGCCCCAATGAGCCAGTGCCGGCAGGAAAACCGAGAAGAGCCCGGCATATTCCCCCGCAAAGAGCGCCGGAAACACCCCTTTCCTGCCATTGGCGATGACCAGCCGCGCCTGGATGCAATGCAAATTCGGCGCCCGGCGAAAATGGCGCAGCACGCGTCGCAACTGGTCCGGTTCCGGCCGGTCCTCGGCGTCGAACACCACGACGAACTCCCCCCGGCAGAAAGGCAGGGCGAAGTCGAGCGCCTTGGGCTTGGTCAGCGGCAGTGCATGGGGCACTTCAAGCAGGCAAAAGCGCGGATTGTTGAGCTTGCGGGTGACGGCGGCGATCGTTTCGGGGGAGCGTTCCTCGACCACGAAGATGATGTCGAGGCGATGGGCGGGATAGTCCAGCTGATTGAGGGCGGCGCAAAGCTGGTCGATCATCTCGGCCTCGTCGCGCAGCGGCCCCAGCACGGAATAGATGGGCATATCGAAGGGCTGCTCGTCCGGCACGACGTCCGGGGGCGCGGCGCGCTCGGGCACCAGCAATGCCGCCAATCGCACCAGAGTGGGCACCAGCATCACCGGCATCCAGACCAGGATCGGCCAGGCCGCATCGATGAACGGCAAGGCCAGAAGGCCGGCGACGACCAAGAGCAGCGCAATCGCAAAGCCCAGACGCACGGCCTTGCCCAGTTCCAGCTGAGCCACGGCACGCGGCCAGTGGCGGGTCAGGTTCTGCCGCGCCTGGGTGATCAGCATGTCACTGGCAGCCCGGGCGAGATATTGCTTCATCGCCGCATGGGGCACGATGCAGACCCGCCGGAACAGGGTGGGATCGCCCAGGGCGGCCAGATGCAGCGTCAGCAGGCCGAAAAAGCCGGGTGCAGCATAAGTCACCAGCCTGTCGATCGTGCGCACCCGGACGACCCTTATATCGGCCAGCAGCTCCGGCCGGGCCGGGGACATGGGATCGCCCGTGTCCGAGATCACGTCGAAAAAGGCAAAGCCCAGGAAACTGGCGGCGCGGCGCATGACCACGTCGATGCCTAGGGCGCGCGTCACCGCGGCGTGGATCAGCGGGTCGGCGCCGACTGTCTGGGCTTCGGCCAGCAGCTGACCCGCGTCCCTCTCATCCGAGCCGGGTCCCAATATGGCCTGCATGAGCTGGGACGCCGACACCATCGCAGGGCGCCTAGGAGAAATTGCCGGGCCGGCGAGACATATCCGGGGCACCGGACGCGGCGCGGCGGAGTGACTCACTCAGCCCGCAGGCCCGCTGCACATTGTTCAGTGCCGCCTGGTCAACGGCAATCCAGGCCGCCACGCTGGGGCATCCGTCGAGCACCAGTGGCGCTCCGAGCGGGGTGATCCGCCAGCCCACCGAGGTGCAGTTCTGGATCAGGGTCAGGGGCAGGACAAAGGTGAGGAAGCGATACCCTTCTTTGAGGGCATGCTCCATCACCGCGCAGAAAAGGGCTGCAGACTCCGGCGTGCGCCGCTCATCTTCGCGTCGATCGGAAAGCACGTAAAAATGTGTCCAATCGGCCCCAAGCGAAGGATGGTCGGGGAGGTCTCCATGCACGAGCCCGGAATAGGCTGTCTGCAGCAAGTTTGGTCGATCAAGAGGGGTCAGGCGGGATCCCCCCACCAATGCGCCCCCCTCGATAATGAGGATATGAACAGCGTCGGGAGTATCGAATTCATCGACGCCCCGCCTGTCCAGCGTGTTGACTGCCTGGTTGTCGTCACGGTCCAGACGGACCCGATGACGCAGGCGAAAATTCTCTTCGAGCAGGTCTTGTCGTTCAGGATCCGCTGGCATGCGGATAATCTCGACCTGCATAGCACTGCCCTCTGCACCGCTCGCCTATTAGCCACAGGCTAGCACGGATAGGAAATCGGCAGAAATCCCAATATCGAAAGCGCTTTGAGATTGGAAGGGCTCACAATGTGATGAGGTTTCGCCGCATCGCCTCGACGACTGTGTGCAGGCGGTTGCGCGTGCCCAGTCGTCGCTGCGCATTTTCGCAGTGCTGGTTGACGGTGCGAACGGTGGTCCCGGTAATTTCAGCGATTTCCCCCGCGGTCTTGCCCATGGCGGCCCATTTCAACACCTCCGCCTCGCGCGGCGTTATGGTGCGCCGGGTCGTGTCCTCGGCGGAAAACGTACTGACAAAGCGCAATTGCCCCAGCGTATAGAGCGAGAGCATCTGCAATTCGAGACGTTCGGTGATCTGGAGCCTGGTCGGGTCCCCAACCAGCGAGAAGATGCCCTGCATGCCGTTTTCGAGGTGGAGCGGCACGCATATGCCGTTCGTCATGCCGAAATCCCGCGCTTCGTCCAGCATCTGGCGCGCGGCCGCGTTGTTCTCCCGGTCGTATGGGGCAGCAGCCCAGTCAAAGGGAAGGCTGGTGGTAAAGCAATGCCGCACCATTGGATCGACCTTGAGATAGTCACGCTCGGAATAGCGCGCGAACCATTCTTCGTCCCAGCGCGACAGCACCACGAATTTTCGAATGTCCTTGGACTTGTCCGGCAGTCCCGAGATGATGAAGCGGTCAAAACCATAGCGATCGAGAGCGCCCTCGAGCACCGAGCGCACACCATCAGTCGAATCCTGGCGCTGCAAGGCCTCGATGCTTGCCATTAGGTCAGGATTCAAGTCGCTACAGCCCCAAGATCAACAAAAGTCAATTTTGACGACCCTCGAAGAAAATAACAAGCAGGTAAAGCGGGACGGTATTCACAATCTGTGCACAGTCGGCGTTTTTATGTCTGACGAGGCATGATTTTTACAAAATACTCCCCAACCAAGGCGACCCAACCGCCTGATAGGGCTTTAGAATCGTATATTTGCGCGCCCTTATCGCGGCGTTCAGCCTGGACGACTGCCCAAATGAAAGCGGCGCGGCAGGAAGATGATCCCTACCGCGCCGCTGGCGTCAGTGCATTAACATGGCTTTATCAGCTTCAGCCCCCGATACCGGGAGCCGCCGGGATCAATTCTTGACGTTGAAGTGGTGCGGATTGAACCGATAGGCGGTCGAGCAGAACTCGCAGACCACTTCGATTTCTCCGTTCACGGCCATGTCGTCGCGTTCTTCGTCCGAGAAGCTGTTGGCCAGCATGTCTTCGATGCGGTCCACCGAACAATTGCACCGCTCTTCAAGGCCGGCCGGCGGAAACACCCGCACGCCGGTCTCGTGATAGAGCCGGAACAGCAACCGCTCCGGGGAGATTTCCGGGTCGGCCAATTCCAGATCCTCGACCGTCGCCAGCATGGCGCGGGCTTCGTTCCAGCCATCGGCTTCCTCGAAATCGGGGTCGGCCATGTCCGGATTGTCGAAATTGCCATCGCCGGGGAGATCGGCCATCACCGCAGCACCGCCCTGGGGCAGATGCTGGATCAATAGCCCGCCGGCACGCCAGCGGGGGCGATGGTCGCCCTTGGTGGTCATCTGCGCCACGGCGATCCGCACCTGGGTGGGGATCTGCTCGGACTGGAGGAAATAAGTATGCGCCACTTCTTCGAAGGACTTGCCGTCCAGCGCCACGATGCCCTGGTAGCGCTCGGTGTGCGGACCCTGGTCGATGGTCATGGCCAGATGCCCCTTGCCCATCAGCTCGGGCGCACTGGTCCGGCCCTCTTCGGCAGCCTTGAGCAGCAGTTCCTGGTCGAAGCGTGCATAGCCGCGAATGCCATCGGGGGCGGCAAAATCCACCACGATCAGATTGACCGGCCCATCGGTCTGGGTCTGGAGGATGAAGCGGCCGTCAAATTTCAGCGAGGAGCCGATCAGCGAGGCCAGAACCACGGCTTCGCCCAGGAGGCGCGCCACGGGAACGGGGTAGTCGTGACGCGACAGGATTGTGTCGAGTGCCGGCCCGAGGCGCACCGAGCGGCCGCGGGTATCGAGCTTTTCAAGCGTAAAGGGCACCACGGCGTCATCGCCGGTTTCCGGGCGATCCAGGCCCATGGCGCTGAGCAGGTTTTCGGTCATGGTCGTGGCTTCCGTCGTCATAAGCGGCAAGTCTTTCCTTGAGGCTACGCCTCCCCGTCGCAACGCGCTACCCAACCTTCCCCTGCCCTTCCCGCTTGCGGCGGGGAAAATCTCTTCATCAAAGAAGAGATCCCCGCTTTCGCGGGGATGATAGAGGTTCAGCCAGGAGCGACGGCGCTTTCGCGAAGCGCCTAGTTCGTCGCGACCCCGAAGGCCCAGCACAATACGGCTTTCTGGGCGTGCAGGCGATTTTCGGCCTCGTCGAACACAACCGACTGGGGACCATCGATCACTTCGTCGGTCACCTCATCGCCCCGATGGGCGGGCAGGCAGTGCATGAACAGGGCGTCTTTATTCGCCAAGGCCATCAAATTGGTGTTCACCTGATAGGGTTTCAAGACCCGGCGGCGCTCGGCGGCATCGACGTCGCCCATCGACACCCAGGTATCGGTAATGACGAGGTCGGCACCCTCGACGGCCTCGCGCGGATCTTCGATCAGCCGCACCTTGTCGCCGGCCCGCCGGATGTCCTGCATGAGGTCCTTTTCCGGGCTGTATTCGTCTGGAACCGCGATGGTGAGTTCGCACTCGAAGAGCTCGGCCGCATTCACCCAGGAATGCAGCACATTGTTGCTGTCCCCGACCCAGGCGACCTTGGCGCCACGGATATCGCCGCGACGTTCTTCAAAGGTCATGAGGTCGGCCATGATCTGGCAGGGATGGGCGCGGCGGGTCAGCCCGTTGATCACCGGTACGGTTGCGGCCTCGGCCAGTTCGAGCAGATCGGCGTGGCTGAGGATACGGATCATGATGGCATCGACATAGCGGCTCATCACCTTGGCGGTGTCGGCGAGGGTTTCCTCGCGGCTGAGCTGCATTTCCTGGCCCGAGAGCATCAGGGTCTGGCCGCCGAGCTGGCGCATGCCGACATCGAAACTGACGCGGGTGCGCGTAGACTGGCGCTCGAAGATCATCGCCAGCACTTTATCCTTGAGCAGCTGCGGGCGGTCGCCGTCCTTGAGGCGCTCTTTCAGGGCATAGGCCTGGTTGAGCATGCCGCGCAGTTCGTCGTAGGAAAAATCGTCGATAGAAAGAAAATGCCTGGGGGTGCCGGTCGTGTTCATGGGCCGGGTTCCTTTTTGACGCTTTGTGCAAGGGTGTAGCTGTGCCGCCTGTATGGTTTACAGGCGGCTAACGAAACATGTCAGCGTCCTCGGCGGCGGCCAAAATGATAAAAGGTCAGGATCATCAGGTGGCCGATGGCGTCGCCGCGGTTTCCGCCTCGATGGCATCAAAAGCGGCACCGAGCTTGGCCATGGCCTCCTCGATATCGGCTTCGGTGACGATCAGGGGCGGCAGGAGGCGCAGCACATTGTCGCCGGCGCCGATTGCCAGCATCTGATGGTCGTCGCGCAGCCGGCCGACGAAATCGCGCACCGGCGGAGTGATCTTGATGCCAGCGAGCAGGCCCTTGCCACGCAATTCGAGCACATAGTCGGGGTATTTCTGCGCCAGCTGGCCCAGATGCCAGGCCAGGCGCTGGCCCAACGTGTTGACATGGTCGAGGAAGCCGGGCGCCAGGATGCGGTCGAGCACGGCATTGCCGACGGCGCAGGCCATCGGGTTGCCGCCATAGGTCGAACCATGCGTGCCCGGAACCATGGAGGCCGCGACTTCTTCCTTCGCGAGGCATGCGCCCAGCGGGAAACCGCCGCCAATGGCCTTGGCCACGGCTACGATATCGGGGGTGACGCCGGCCCATTCATGAGCAAAGAAGCGCCCGGTCCGGCCGAAGCCACATTGCACTTCGTCAAAGATCAGCACGAGATCGTTGTCGTCGCAAATCTGGCGCAGGCCCTGGAGGAAGTCATTGCTCATGGCGGTCACCCCGCCCTCGCCCTGCACGGGCTCGATGAGAATGGCACAGGTCTGAGGGCCGACGAGGGCCTTTACCGCCTCGAGATCGCCCGGCGCGGTATGCTTGAAGCCCGGCACCGGAGGCCCAAAGCCCTCGAGATAGCTCGGATTGCCGCCTGCAGCGATCGTGCCCAGCGTCCGGCCATGGAAGGAGCCGGTAAAGGCAATGATCTCGTAGCGGTCCGGCTGGCCCTTGGAATAAGCGTAGTGCCGCGCCGTCTTGATGGCGCATTCGATGGCCTCGGCGCCCGAATTGGTGAAAAACACCTTGTCGGCGAAGGTCGCATCGACCAGCCGCTGGCCCAGCCGTTCCTGCTCGGGAATGGAGAAGACGTTGGAGGTATGCCAGACCTTGTCGGCGGCGGCCTTGAGCGCGCTCACCAGATGCGGATCGCCATGGCCCAGCGCGTTGACCGCGATGCCGGAATGGAAATCGAGATATTCTCGCCCCTGCTGGTCAAAAAGGCGCATGCCCTCGCCCCGCTCAAAGGCGAGTTCAGACCGGGCGTATGTGCCATAGAGCGCAGACATGGAGCGTTTCCTTTTCTCAATCGTTTTCGCGCCGGACGCCCAAAAGGCGCCCACCGTGGCAAAGCTGCCACAAAAACCAAAAACGCGCCGGTTTGGAAGCGCGTTTGGCCACGAGAATTAGGCGAATTTCGACCGACAAGTCAACGCATTCGCGCCAAGTCCCTGATTTGACTCAATGATTGTTAAGGCGATTTTAACCAATGAATAAACGGGGAAATTGGCCCCCGACTCTTGATCCCGATTCCACCGATGTCGTAGTCTCAGTGCTGTCGGGGGACACGATATTTCGTGCGGCGGACCCGCTCAGCATACGAGCTGTAGAGTCGTAAAGGCTGCCAAGCCCACTTTGGCGGCACAATAGAGGATTCTATTTTGACAATGGTATCAGGAACACAGCCGGCTGGCTGGACCGATGATCGCGTCGAGCTTTTGAAAAAGCTCTGGATGGAAGGCCTCAGCGCCAGCCAGATCGCAGGCGAACTGGGCGAAGGCGTCACCCGCAATGCCGTTATCGGCAAGGTTCACCGCCTCAAGCTGTCGGCGCGCGCCAAGCCGACCAACACCACTCCCCGGGCACGGCCCGCAGCGCGTCCCGCGCCGCGCCGCCCGGCAAGCCCTTCGGTCTCGACCGGTGCAAGCCCGATGGCCTCGGCCGTCAAGCCGCGCCCGCAGACGACGATTTCCCGGCCTCAGGTCATGGGTGCGACGGCCCTCGCCATCAGCCCCCAGATCGAGACCGAAATGTATGTGGCTCCTGCCGCAGCCGAATTGTTCATCCCCGAGCACAAGCGCCTGTCGCTGCTTCAGCTGAACGAGCACACCTGCAAATGGCCGATCGGCGATCCGCTGACCAAGGATTTCTATTTCTGCGGCCAGCATAGCCTGGAAACCGGCCCCTATTGCGAATTCCACTCGCGCCGCGCCTATCACCAGCTCGATAAGCGCAAGCGCTGATTTCTGCCGATCGGAATGATGAAGGGCGCCGCGGGCGCCCTTTTCTTTGTCCGGTGCAACCGGGCGAGGCGGGACGGACGAAGCCGCGCTATCGTTAAGGGACGCAGACGAAAAAAATGCCCCCGAACACAATTCAGGGGCATCTCACGAAATCACTGCCACGCCTTCTGACCGCGGGCGATGTCACCCGGCGGTGGAGGCCGCCAGCGCCGCCTTGGGGTCGCGCCCCACCACCACTGGCAGACCATGGCGTTCAGCCAGAACATAGCGACCCAGATGGGTCAGCCGTAGCCCCCAGGGGGTGATTTCACCGAGCTTGTAGTAGCAAAGCGAACGCTGGATCACCCATTCGACATGGCGCTGCGGTTCGGCGGTCATCGCCAGCATGACCAATTGTTCCTGCATTCTGAGCTGGTTCCAGTTGACCCGCTCGGCCTTGCGAAAAAACTCCATGGCCATGCCTCCGCACCAATTCCTGTTTCCCCATCAACGGGCTGGGCGGGCCAGAGGTTGCCCGCTCCGCGCGCATTTCTCCCCCGGTGGAAGTCCTGTCTGCGCAAAAAGGAGGTACCGCTTTTGTTCCTGAGCCATTAGAGTTGCGCCCGCACCAAAAGGGGAATCGTCATGCATCTGCTGCTCGTTGATGGCTCGGGTTATATTTTCCGCGCCTTCCACGCCCTGCCGCCGCTCAACCGCAAGTCCGACGGACTGCCGGTGGGCTGTGTCCAGGGGTTCTGCAATATGCTGTTCAAGCTGACCCAGGACATGGATGGCGACGACGCCCCCACCCACATGGCCGTCATCTTCGACGCCAAGGGCAAGACGTTCCGCGACGATATCTATCCCCAATACAAGGCCCAGCGCCCGCCTGCGCCCGAAGAGCTGGTGCCGCAATTCCCCCTCACCCGTTCGGCGACGCGCGCCTTTTCCATCCCCTCCATCGAAATGGAGGGCTGGGAGGCCGACGACATCATGGCGACCTATGCGGTGATGGCCCGCAAGGCGGGGATGAAGGTCACCATAGCCTCCTCGGACAAGGATTTGATGCAGCTCGTCGAGCCCGATGGCTCGATCCGCCTGCTCGATACCATCCCCCGCCCCGGCCAGCCGCCGCTGCGCTGGATCGGACCCGATGAAGTCTTCACCAAATTCGGCGTCACCCCGGACAAGGTGATCGACGTGCAGGCGCTTTGCGGGGACAGCGTCGACAACGTTCCCGGCGTGCCCGGCATCGGCGTCAAGACCGCCGCCGAACTCATCAATATCTATGGCAATCTCGAAACGCTGCTCGAGCGCGCGTCCGAGATCAAGCAGAATGCCCGCCGCGAAAAGCTCATCGCCAATGCCGAGCTCGCCCGCGTCTCGAAGCGCCTGGTGACGCTTGAACAGGCCGTGCCGGTCGAGATCGACCTCGATGGCCTCGTGCGCCAACCCATCAGCCCCTCGACCCTGTTTCCATTCCTAAAAGCGATGGAATTTGCCACGATCACGAAACGCCTGGCGGGCCTGCTCGAAGCCAATCCCGATGATTTCGAGGCCGATCCCGAGCTGCGCGCCGGTGGCGCGTCAGCCCCTGCCTCGCTCAAATCCACCACGCTGTCGGTCGCCAAGGCCAAGCTTGCCGCCAATATCGTGCCCGGGACCGGCCCTGCCCGTTTCGCCGCCGAGGAGCATGCCCGCATAAAGGCCATCCCGGTCGCTTACGACGCCTACGAGACCATCACCACACCGGAACAATTGGCGGCCTGGGTCGAAAAGATCATCGATGTCGGCCATGTCGCCATCGACACCGAAACCACCGGGCTCGATCCGCAATCGGCCGATCTCGTCGGCATCTGCCTGTCCACCCGGATCGGCGAAGGCGCCTATATCCCGGTCGGCCACGCCAAGGCAGGCGATCTCCTCTCCGGTGGCGGCCTTGTGGAGGGGCAATTGCCGATCCGCGAGGTGCTGGACGCGCTCAAGCCCGTGCTTGAGGCGCGCTCCATCCTCAAGATCGGCCAGAACGTCAAATATGACATGGAAATCTTCGTCCGCTACGGCATCGCCATGGCGCCGATCGACGACACCATGCTCATCTCCTATGCCCTTGATGGCCCGCGCTATAATGGCCTCGACGTGCTTGCCGACCATTGGCTCGAGCACAAGACCATCAGCTTCACCGCGCTGGCCGGTACCGGCAAGGCGCAGAAAACCTTCGACCAGATCGATATTCCCGCGGCCGCCCGCTATGGCGCCGAGGATGCCGACCTGACGCTCCGCCTCTGGCATGTGCTCAAGCCCCGCCTCTCGGCCGAAAACGCCACGACGCTCTATGAGACGCTGGAGCGCCCGCTCGCGCCGGTGCTCGCCCGCATGGAAGCGCGCGGGATCACCATCGACCGGCAGATCCTGGCTCGCCTTTCGGGCGATTTCGCCCAGCGCGCCGCCGCCTTCGAGGCCGAGGCGTTCGAGTTGGCCGGTCAGAGCTTCAATCTCGGTTCGCCAAAACAGCTCGGCGAGATCCTCTTTGAAAAGATGCAGATCGAGGGCGGCAGCAAGACCAAGACCGGTGCCTGGTCAACCGGCGCCGATGTGCTCGAAGACCTCGCCCTCAAGGGCGTGCCGCTGGCGCGCACCATTGTCGATTGGCGCCAGCTGACCAAGCTCAAGGGCACCTATACCGATGCCCTGCCCACCTATATCAATCAGCGCACCGGCCGCGTGCACACCTCCTACCAGCAGGCGAGCGTCCTCACCGGCCGCCTCTCTTCCAACGAACCGAACCTTCAGAACATCCCGGTCCGCACCGCCGATGGCCGCAAAATCCGCGCCGCCTTCGTGGCCGCGCCGGGCAAAACCCTGATCTCCGCCGACTATTCCCAGATCGAATTGCGCGTTCTCGCGCATATCGCCGATATCCAGGCGCTCAAGGACGCGTTCGAGGAAGGTCTCGACATTCACGCCATGACGGCCTCGGAAATGTTCAATGTTCCGGTCAAGGACATGCCCTCCGAAGTGCGCCGCCGCGCCAAGGCCATCAATTTCGGCATTATCTACGGCATTTCCGCCTTTGGCCTCGCCAACCAGCTCGGCATCGCCCGGGGCGAGGCCGGCGATTATATCAAGACCTATTTCGAGCGTTTTCCGGGCATCAAGGACTATATGGACGCCCAGCGCACCCGCGTGAAAGCTGAGGGGTTTGTGACCACCATTTTCGGGCGGAAAATCCAGTTCCCGAACGCCAATTCGGGCAATCCGAGCGAGCGCAGCTTTGTCGAGCGCGCATCCATCAACGCCCCGATCCAGGGCTCCGCCGCCGACATCATCCGCCGCGCCATGATCCGCATGGAGCCCGAACTGGCCAAGGCCGGCATCGAGGCCGACATGCTGCTGCAGGTCCATGACGAACTGATCTTCGAAGTCCCCGAAGGCACCGAAGAGGCGGCCATCCCGGCCATCAAGAAGGTCATGGAAACGGCAGCAGAACCGGCGGTGCGGCTGAGTGTGCCGATCCAGGTTGACGCGCATGCGGCCAAGAACTGGGACGAAGCGCACTAGGCAAGCCTTTGTGCTCTCTAGGATGAGGGGATACGGCCAGTCAGCGCACCGCCTTGCGGCGCTCTAAGGAGGGCGACCTGCCAGCACCGATTATTCCACCGGCACCCTGGGCTTGACCCGCGGGCTCACCTCTCGCTGGTCGTGAGCCCAAAAAGCCCGTGTCGCCAATTCCCTCACGTGTCGCCAGCATTTGACGGGACGCTCGGCGGTTGGAATGAGAGCAGCGCGTAAAAATTGGCGGTGCGGGCACGGACATTTCATGTGCACCCACGCCGCTCGGGCGCGCCCAGACACGATCAAATAAACACCTCCCCTAAGACATTTCCCTTACAGTTACTTAACAAATATAGATCAGCTTTAATTTCCAGAATGCACTTCGTTTATTTGCGGAGGGGAAATTGAACTCCCATGCCCGAATACAACCTCTGGACGAATGCTCCGCAGTTATTTTTTCCGGCAGCGACAGCACTTTACCGTCAATGCGTGACCTTGGCACGCAATTGGGGTTCGGCCAGGTCGTCGATCAGAGCCAGCTGGCCTCGATCGCGGAGAACCGGCTGATCTATTTTCTCGTCCACGACATCATGGCCGATCCCGCCAAGACCAGGCTCCTGCAAACCATAAGGGCGCAGTCCAATCCGCTGCGTCGCTATGCGCCTGTCATCTGCATTGTCCCGAGCGGCCCACGCCACCGGATTATCGCCCTCATCGATATCGGCTTCGACGAAGTGCTGTTCCTGGTCGATGGTCGCGAGGAAATGGCGCGCAAGCTCGTCGCGCAGCTGCATCACGAACACATCTATGTGGACACGGGGAAATATTTCGGTCCGGATCGGCGTCGACTGGAATTGGTGGATCGCGGCGATCCCCGCCGCAAGCACCACGGGGCGGATGACTGCCGAAAAATCCGGGTCATGCGCGACCCGCAGTCCGGCATCACCGCCACCGACCAGCTTTAGGCCGGGTCGAACTCCACCCGGCGCGGCACTTCCACCATGCCGGCGGCAAAGCGGCGGGCATTTTTCACGTAACTTTCCGCCGAGGCGGCCAGCCTTGCGGCCGCGGCTGCGTCAAGCGTGCGCACGACTTTTGCGGGCGCCCCGACGACCAGCGAATTGTCGGGAATTTCCTTGCCTTCGGTCACCAGCGCATTTGCGCCGATCAGGCAGTTCTTGCCGATTTTTGCGCCGTTGAGCACGGTAGCGCCCATGCCGATCAGGGAATTATCGCCGATCGTACAGCCATGCAGGATGGCGCTATGGCCGATGGTGCAATTTTCTCCGATGGTCAGCGGAAAGCCCATATCGGTGTGCAGCACGCAGTTTTCCTGCACATTGGACCTGGCCCCGATGGCGATGCGCTCATTGTCGCCGCGCGCCACCACGCCGAACCAGACGCCAACCTCCGGCCCCAGCACCACATCGCCCACCAGCACCGCATTGGGAGCAACAAAGCCGACATCGGAATCGATCTCCGGGGCCACTCCGTCCAGCGCATATATCGGCATTGTCTGATCCTCCTCGTCCAGATCATTTTAGGCGCTGCAGGCGTGCAGCGGTAGAGGGCGGGCAAGCAAACGCGATTGTCATCCCCGCGAAAGCGGGGACCTCCGTTAGTAGGGGCTCCCGCTTGCGCGGGAAAGCCACGGTGAAAACCAGCCGGCGTCGACGCTCTCAAAGCCTTACGCCATAGGCCTCGCGCATTTCGGCAATCTCGGCCAGGGCCTGGTGAAAAAGCCCCCAGTCATCGCTCTCGGCGATTGGCGCCCAGATGGCCTCAACCTCGTCGATCAGCATGGTGCGCGGGGCTTTGCGCGCGAAATAGGGGTGGGAGAGATTGAGATCCGCTACCGGCGCATAGGCTTCCAGCCCGTCTGCCACCGGGCGAAACGCCTCGCCGGCATAGTGGGCGGCCGAAGGACTTTGCGCCGCGCGTTCGGCGCTCGCTGCCCCGCCGCGCCAATCGAAGAAAAACTGTTCGTAAGGCGCCCTGCTGGCCGAGAGGAAGCCGAACAGCGCCGTCACGAAGGCGCCATCGCTTTCCGTGTCGCGCGGCACAAGGCCGAGCCGCCGCAAGATCTGCCGGGGCAGTTCGTCGCGAAACACCGGCCAGATGCTGTTCAGCGCCGGCTCGAGCTTTTCGACGCTCGACAGCGGCACGAGGCATTCGGCCAGGCGCGTCAAATTCCAGGCCAGCGTGTCCGGCTGGCGACCAAAACTATAAAGCCCGGTCTCATCGAAATAGGCAGCGGTAAAATCGGGATCGTAATGGGGCAGGAACCGCCAGGGCCCGTAGTCGAAGCTCTCGCCGGTAATGTTGATATTGTCGGTGTTAAGCACGCCATGCACAAACCCCGCACTGATCCATTGCGCCCCCAGGCGCGCGACATTGCCCACCACAGCTTCGAGAAAGGCGGCGGGCCGGTCCTCGGCGCCGGCCAGCTCCGGGTAATAGTGGGCGATGGCGTAATCGACCAGTTTTTCAAGGTTTTGCGTGTCCTCGAGATAGGCCAGCCGCTGAAAAGTGCCGATGCGGATATGGCTGTGGCTCAGCCGGGTCAGGACGGCAGACCGTGTCGGCGACGGCTCATCCCCGCGCCAGAGCTGTTCGCCTGTTTCCACCAGCGCAAAGCTCTTCGAGGTATAGACCCCCAGCGCTTCGAGCATTTCTGTGGCCAGCACTTCGCGCACGCCGCCCTTGAGCGTCAGGCGCCCGTCGCCGCCGCGCGACCACGGGGTTTTTCCCGAGCCCTTGGTGCCGAAATCGAGGAGGCGACCATCGGAGGGGTCGATGCACTGGGCAAAGAGGAAGCCGCGCCCGTCGCCGAGTTCGGGATTATAGGACCGGAACTGGTGGCCATGATAACGCAGCGCCAGCGGCTCGGGGAGCGAGCCGGGCAAGGGCTCAAAGCGACCGAAATGAGCCAGCCATTGCTCTTCGCTCAAATCTGCAAGGCCGAGCCGTTCGGCCCAGCGCTGGTCGCGATGGCGCAATATGGTTTTGGGAAAATCGGCCGGGGCGACGGGATCGAAGAAGTCGCGGCCGAGATCGGCGTGGGAGCGTGCAGGAAGGAACTGGGTCATGATCACCAACGCTTTTCGCCCGCCATGGGGTCCTTTCGCAAGTGCAATGCCGCCTTGCGCCCCGATGTCTGGCGATTGTCGTCAAATCGGCCTATATGCACACCAATGACACAGATTGCTCCCTTCCAGGCCGCCATCTTCGACATGGATGGCACGCTGCTCGATACCGAAGCGATGTTCAAGACCATCGTTTTCGAGGTGTGCACCGATCTCGGTTTTGAAATGACCGATCAAGTGCATAGCGGCATGGTCGGGTCCAGCCATGAACGAACCAGCCAATTGCTGATCGAGGCCTATGGGGTCAGTTTCCCCTATTCGCTGTTCGACGAGAAGTGCCGTGTGGTGATGCGCGAGCGCAGCCATGCCGGAGTACCGCTCAAGCCGGGCGTGCGGGAGTTCATCGCGGCGCTGCACGAAAACAATATCCCCACTGCCGTCGCGACCTCCTCGCGCAATCCCCATGCCCGACACCATCTGGGGGCAGCCGGGCTGATCGACCTCTTCGATACGATCGTCACCCGCGATGACGTCATCAATCCCAAGCCGCATCCCGAGCCCTATCTCATGGCAGCGGGCCGGCTTGCGATGAAACCGCAGGATTGCCTGGCGCTCGAAGACAGTTTTGCCGGCGTCCGCGCCGCCCATGCGGCGGGCATGCAGACCATCATGATCCCAGACCTGGTCGCCCCCTCCGAGGAGATCCAATCTCTCGGCATCACGATCATGGAAAGCCTCGTGCTTGTGCACAAGGCTGCCTTCCCCCGTTAAGATTTGATCGCTTAAAACCACCCCTAAACTTTTAGCTTTCTCGGAAAGCGCCGATTCAGCACTTTGCAAACCCATGAATTTCATGGGTTTTCTTTTGCTGCTCGGCCGATTAACCGTGTTTTAAGAAGCTAAGGCCTATGGTTAACCGGCCGTAAATTTTGGCTTCCATCTCTTTGCAGGCTTGGCTAGTGTGCCTGCCAGCAAGACGGACCCTCTGGGGTCCAACAGAAGGCCCGCCGGTAGGACTGGACGGGCTCAGGGGCAAGGACGGGGCATTGACTGCAGCCTGGCGGAAGAAAATCCTGCGGATAGCATCGCAGGCAGCAGCGCTCGCGGCGACGGTCATGGTCGCCGGCGTCATCGCGTCTCCCCTTGCAGTCAAGGCCAGTGATACAAACGTCGTGATCCCGCTGTCCGTTCCGGACACAGTCGCAAAGGTGCGCACCCAGCCCGCGCTGGGCGCGACCGCCATGCCGCTGGCGCCGGGCCAGCAACCGCTGACCGAAGCCCTGCTCGCCAATTACGTCAAGCGCCAGCAAGAGCTGCGCTCTGTCGAAGTCTCCCTCGATGGCCCCCATGCGCCGCTCAATGCACAGATGCTGATGGGCTATATCGCCCGCGGCTCGCTCAGCGGCGGCAATACGGCACTGTCAGCCATCGACAGCTTCATGGCGCCGATCGCCCGGCCCCAGCCCAGCGTCACCGCCGATGTTCTGGCGGCCTATATCGAGAGCGGCTATCAGCCCACTGCAAAGCGCGTCGAAATTGCAAACAATGAGCGCGAATGCCTGGCCCAGGCAATCTACCATGAGGCGCGCGGTGAAAGCGCTGCCGGCCAGCTGGCGGTCGCCAATGTCATCGTCAACCGGGCGCGCTCCGAGCGCTATCCGTCCTCGCTGTGCGGCGTGATCTACCAGAACGCCGACAAGGGCCGCTATCGCTGCCAGTTCACCTTCGCCTGTGATGGCCGCGCCGATGCGCCGCGCGAGCGTCAGGCGTGGGCGCGTTCCACCGGGCTTGCTGAAAAGATCTACGCGGACTACGCGACCGGCGAAGAAATCGGAGCGCTGCCGCGCTCGGCGCTTTTCTACCACACGACGGCTGTCAGCCCGTCCTGGTCGCACACCTATAGCCGCGTCGCCCAGGTTGGCGCCCACATCTTCTATTCGCCGAACTGAGCCTCAGTCCTTGCTCCTGCGCGATGCGGGGCGCTGAAAACGGCAAGAAAAAAGGGCGCCCATGGCGCCCTTCGTTTTATTCAGCGGCCTTGGCCAATTGCGGGCCCGGCTCGGCATCCGCCTCGACCCCGAACTTCTTGAAGTTTTCGCGGAACAGCTGGGCCAGCTTTGCGGCCTGGGCGTCATAGGCCTCGGCGTCGGCCCAGGTCTGGCGCGGATCGAGCAGCTTGCTGTCCACACCGGGAACGGCCACCGGCACTTCAAAACCGAACAGCGCGTCGACACGCATCTCCACATCGTCAATCGCACCCTCGAGCGCTGCCGTCAGCAGGCGACGGGTCGAGGCGATATCGATGCGCTTGCCGACGCCATAGCCCCCACCGGTCCAGCCGGTGTTCAGCAGATAGGCCTGCGCACCGCTCTCGCGCAGGCGCTCCGCCAGCATCTCGCCATAGACTGTCGGGTGCAGCGGCATGAAGGGGGCGCCGAAACAGGCCGAGAAGGTCGCCTGCGGTTCGGTGACACCCCGCTCGGTGCCGGCCACCTTGGCCGTATAGCCGGACAGGAAGTGGTAGACGGCCTGGTCCGGGGTCAACTTGGCCAGCGGCGGCAGCACGCCGAACGCGTCGGCGGTCAGGAAGACGACGGTCTTGGGCGTTCCACCGACACTGCCCTTGGCAATCGAGGGCAGCACGTGCAGCGGATAGGCCGCGCGGGTGTTTTCGGTCAGCGAGACATCGTCGAAATCGGGAACGCCGCTCGCAGCGTCGAGGATGACGTTTTCGAGCACGGTGCCGAAGCGCTTGGTGGCAGCGTAGATTTCGGGCTCGGCTGAGGCGCTGAGCTTGATGGTCTTGGCGTAGCACCCGCCTTCGAGGTTGAAGACGCCCTCGGCGCTCCAGCCATGCTCGTCATCGCCGATCAGCGGACGGTTCGGATCATTGCTGAGCGTGGTCTTGCCTGTACCCGAAAGGCCGAAGAACAGCGCAGCTTCCCCATCGGGGCCAAGATTGGCCGAGCAGTGCATCGGCAGCACGCCCTGGCGCGGCGCATGGAAGTTGAACAGCGAGAACACGCTCTTCTTGATCTCACCGGCATAGAGCGTGCCGGCAATGACCACGACATTGCGGCTCATGTCGAGCGCGATGACGGTGTCCGTGCGGCAGCCATGGCGCGCCGGGTCGGCCTTGAAATGGGGCGCATGAACGATGGTCACGGCCGTGGCGTCCGCGCCTGCCGGAATGCCTTCGCCGCGACGGATCAGCAGATTGCGGATGAAGAGGGCATGCCAGGCGCTCGGGGTGAGCACCGTTACGT
Source organism: Devosia sp. FJ2-5-3 (assembly GCF_029201545.1). Taxonomy (NCBI): domain Bacteria; kingdom Pseudomonadati; phylum Pseudomonadota; class Alphaproteobacteria; order Hyphomicrobiales; family Devosiaceae; genus Devosia; species Devosia sp. FJ2-5-3. The sequence continues at coordinate 4,000,123 of NZ_CP104007.1, forward strand.
CATACTGGTGGGCGGGGTCCGCGCCGGCCAGGAGATCCTGGCGGTAGATGGCTTCGCCCGCCAGATGGGCGCGCACGTCCTCGAGCAGGAGGCTGAAATGCTCCGGCGACAGCGCGCCGGAATTGTCCCACCACACAGTGCCATCGGTCAGCGCGTCGCGAACGATGAATTTGTCCTTGGGCGAGCGGCCGGTGAAGGCGCCGGTTTCGACAACGAATGCTCCGTCTGCGCTCAACCGACCAGCTTTTTGCTGCAGCGCTTCGGCAACCAGATCCGGGGCAGTTGCGTTGTCGCTTAGCGACACGGCCGCGCCGACGATGCCGTTCCGCAGGACCCCATGATCGAACACACTCATCATTCCGTCTCCACTCGATGCCGCAATCGCGGTGTTGGCGACAAAATAGGGACCCGGCCCCCCCGAGGACCATCCCGAAATGGGTCTTAAGACGGAAGTTTAACGTGGCGCGGAATGCTGCCTCACCTGGCAGCAGACTTGGCCACGCCTTATTTAACGCGTAATTGTCGCTTGCAACGGCAGACCAGACCAGACTGGTTCATTTCCAATGCAAGCGTCTCGAGAAGAAAGGCAGCCCATGCCCAAGATCGCCCTGGTAGATGACGACCGTAATATCCTGACCTCTGTGTCCCTGACACTTGAAGCGGAGGGATATCAGGTGGCCACCTATACTGACGGCGCTTCAGGTCTTGAGGGTCTCACCACCGACAAGCCCGACCTTGCCATACTGGACATCAAGATGCCGCGTATGGACGGGATGGAATTGCTTCGCCGCCTGCGCCAGAAGTCGGACGTGCCGGTGATCTTCCTCACCTCCAAGGATGAGGAAATCGACGAACTCTTCGGGCTCAAGATGGGCGCCGATGATTTCATCACCAAGCCTTTCAGCCAGCGCCTGCTCGTGGAACGCGTCAAGGCCATCCTGCGCCGCTCGGCCCCGCGCGATCCCTCGAGCGCGCCAGGGACGACGACGGAGGCGACACCGAGCAAGGCCTTGATCGAACGCGGCTCGCTGGTGCTCGACGAGGAGCGCCACACCTGCACCTGGAAGACCCAGCGCGTCACCCTGACGGTCACCGAATTCCTGATCCTGCAGGCCCTTGCCCTGCGCCCCGGCGTGGTCAAATCGCGCAACGCTTTGATGGACGCTGCCTATGACGACCAGGTCTATGTCGATGATCGCACCATCGACAGCCATATCAAGCGGCTGCGCAAAAAGTTCAAAGCCGTGGATGATGATTTCGAAATGATCGAAACCCTCTATGGTGTCGGCTACCGCTTCAAGGAGCAGTAGGAAAGCCAATTGGCCACGTTAGACCCGCATGCGGAGGCCCCTGCCGCCGGAAAATCTTCTGGCGGCGAGGGTGACGCTTCGCCGCGCCCGCGGCGCGCCCCCTGGCGCCTCGCCCTGTTGGCTATTGCCAAACTCGCGACCGGCGTGCGCCGTTTTGTCGATTTCACCATCTTTTCCAGCCTCACCCGCCGCATCGTGGTCCTCAATCTGGCAGGCCTGCTGGTGCTGGTGGTGGGTATCCTCTATCTCAACCAGTGGCGTGCGGGCCTCATCGATGCGCGCGTCCAGTCCCTACGCGTCCAGGGTGAAATCATCGCCGCCGCCATCGCGGCCTCGGCGACGGTGGATAGCGACGTCATCTCGATCAATCCGGATCGCCTGCTCGAATTGCAGGCGGGCAATGTTTCCCCGCTCTCCTATTTCGACCCGTCGCTCGAATTTCCCATCAATCCCGAGCGCGTCGCGCCGCTCCTGCGCAACCTCATCACCCCGACCCGAACCCGGGCCCGCATTTATGACCAGGGCGGCCTCCTGATCCTCGACAGCGAGAACATTTATGCGCGCGGCGAGGTCATAAGGCAGAACATCGATACGTCCAGCCAGCAGAGCTTCTTCCTTCTCGACTGGTTCAACGCCATCGTCTCCTGGGCGCCGGGCGACAATTTCTCGAAATACCAGGAATATGGTGCCGACGAGGGTACGCGCTATCCGGAGGTCGCCTCGGCCCTCCAGGGCGCGCCCGCCGATTTCGTCCGCGTCGACGAGCGCAACCAGCTCGTCGTCTCCGTGGCGGTCCCGGTGCAGCGCATGCGCGCCATTGTGGGAGCGATCTTCCTTTCCACCGCGCCCGGCGACATCGATTCCGTGGTCGCCCAGGAACGCTGGAGCATCCTTCGCATCGCCCTCATCGCCACGGTGGTGCAAGTCGTTCTTTCGCTGCTCCTTGCCGGCACCATCGCCGGCCCGATGCGGCGCCTGTCGGCCGCCGCCGAGCGCGTGCAGACCGCGGGCAATGCGCGCGCCGAAATTCCCGATTTCACCGATCGCCCCGACGAAATCGGCCATCTGTCCGGTGCGCTGCGGCGCATGACCGACGCGCTCTATAACCGCATCGAGGCCATCGAGCGCTTTGCCGCCGACGTGGCCCACGAACTCAAGAACCCGCTGACATCGCTGCGTTCCGCTGTCGAAACCCTGCCCCTGGCCAAAAAGCCCGAGGACCGGGAGCGTCTCAACGCCATCATCCAGCACGACGTCAAACGCCTCGACCGGCTGATCACCGATATTTCCAGCGCCAGCCGGCTGGATGCCGAACTGGCCCGCGAGGGCGCCGAAAAGGTCGATGTGGAAAAGCTGGCCGAGGCCATGGTCTCGATCCAGAAGGACATCGCAGCCGGCCGGTCGGTCAATGTGGTGATGGGCAAGCGGGCGGGACGGGGCAACACCACCATCAACGGCCACGAAAGCCGCCTGGCCCAGGTCTTTGCCAATCTCATCGACAACGCCGTTTCCTTCTCGCCGCCGGATGGCACCGTCACCGTCGCGATCGCGACCGAAGCCGATGCCATCATTGTCACGGTGACCGATGAGGGCCCGGGCATCACCGATGTCAGCCGCATCTTCCAGCGCTTCTATACCGACCGCCCCGAGACGGAGAGCTTTGGCAATCATTCCGGCCTTGGCCTGTCGATTTCCCGGCAGATCGTCGAGGCGCACAAGGGAACCATCAAGGCGCAGAACCGCCGGGATCGCTCGGGCGCCGTCTTCACAATTGTATTGCCGCGGGCCCGCAAATAGTCTGGCATCATGACAAAACCACATCATGTGCACGGGACCGGGCTGGTGCTCGACGGGGTTGGAGTGCTGCTGCGAGGGCCATCGGGCGCCGGCAAATCGCTGCTCACGCTGTCGCTGATCGAGATCTGGCTCGGCAAGGGGCTCGAAGCCCTGCTGGTGAGCGACGACCGGGTGGACCTGACCGCGGACGCCTCCGGAGTGGTCATGAACGCCCCGCCGCTGCTGACCGGGCTGATCGAGTTGCGCGGTCGCGGCATCGTCCACCGCCCCAGCTGCGCGTCGGCCCGGCTGCATTTGGTCATCGACCTCGTTCCGGCCTATGAGCGTATGCTGGAAGAGGACGCCCTGAGCACCTATATACTGGGTCACCAGCTTGCACGGGCCCCGGTGCCGCACGCCGAACGGATTGGGTTGCGACACCAGGAGCTGCTGGTCATGGAAGCTGTGCGCGCAAGCACATCTCCTGCTGAACCATGACAAATTATCGCTTGCAACAGGGGGCCCGGGGGACAAAACTGTCACCGGCTCGCCTACAATCGCCCCGTGCCTCGGCCGGGCGCAACAATCTGGGACGCCGTGGCGGAACGCCACCTATGCCGCTACGGCAGTTTGGGGAGTATGCATGATCGGATTGGTTCTGGTGACGCATGGAGCGCTGGCTGACGAGTTCAAGCTGGCGCTCGAGCATGTGGTCGGCCCGCAAGACTATTGCGAAACCATCGCCATCGGCCCTGATGACAATGCCGAAACGCGGCGTGAAGACATCATCAAGGCCATAGACCGCGCCGAAAACGGCGACGGCGTGATCATTCTGACCGACATGTTTGGCGGCACGCCGTCCAATCTGGCGATTTCGGTCATGAACAATCGCAAGGTGGAAGTGATCGCGGGGGTGAACTTGCCCATGCTGGTCAAGCTCGGCCGCGTCCGCGGCGAGATGGCCATGGCCGAAGCGGTGCACCTGGCCCAGGAAGCGGGCCGGAAATACATCACGGTCGCCAATTCCATCCTCGGCGGAGCCTCATAAATGGATGCTGCCGGCCGTGCCCTCGCCCAGCAATTGACCATCGTCAATCGCAAGGGCCTGCATGCGCGTGCCTCGGCGCGTTTCGTGCGAACCGCAGAGTGCTTTGATGCCACGATCAATGTCGTCAAGGACGGTCAGTCCGTCGCCGGCAATTCGATCATGGGGCTGATGATGCTCGGGGCCGGGCCAGGCTCGACCATTCTCGTCCAGGCCACCGGCAAGCAGGCCCGCGAGGCGCTCGAAGCCATCGTCGTGCTCGTCAACAATGGCTTTGACGAAGACAATGACGGCGCGCCCGAATAGGCGTTAATTGCAGCCCTTGGCCTTTTCCGCCTGCGATATCCGCGCCACGTTTTCGCGCTCATAGGCGTTGAGCCGCACCTCAGACTGGTTGGTGATCCAGCATCCCGAATTGCCGAAGGCGTTGCGGGCCCGCTCGGTCTGGAAGCAATAGCCATTCTGCTGGTAGATGAGATTGCGCACCTCCCACAGCGACTGGCACGACATCCGACTGAGGTCGGATCGGCTGAAATGGCTGCTATCGTCGCATCCTATGATTTCATAGCAATTGGCGGCCACGCCGCTTGTTCCTGCCAAAATTGCCAGAACAGCCCCAAATCCCCTCAACATCTTCGACCTCCTCGCCCCGCATTCCCGAACAGAGCACGAATATCGCCCAAAGCATAGCAAGCCGATTGGCCCTGCTTTGACGAACAAAGCCTTCATCGCATCGCTGGTGGTGACGGCGCGCTGATTTTCCTACATTGGGTTCACACCTGTTTCACGGGGATCGAAATGATCGACACATCCGTCCAGACCAATGTTCGCTCCGAGCCATTGCTGCCGCTGAGCACGACACTGGGTCCTGTCCACCTCGCCGTCACCGACCGCACCAGGGCGCTCGCCATCTGGCAGGATGTCGTCGGGCTCGATCTCATCGCCGAAGAAGGCCCTCGCCTCCTCCTCGGCGCGGGCGGCACAGTTCTCATTGTGCTTGAGACCGGCGCGGAACGCCCTGTCGTGCCGCGCAGCCTGGGGCTCTATCACGTCGCCATCCATGTGCCGAAGCGTGCCGACCTCGCCCAGATGGCCGTCCGTGCTCTCCAGCGCAATGTGCGCATCGCCCCCACCGACCATCTGGTGAGCGAGGCGATCTATCTGTGGGATCTCGATGGCAATGGCATCGAAATCACCTTCGAAACACCCTGGCGCGGCCGGCTCGGCGATCCGGACAAGGGCGAGAACTACGCCATCACGGCAGAGGGCAAGCCTCATTCCGGGCGTGAGGCCATCGATCTCGACGGGCTGCTCGCCGAACTGGGTCCCCGCCCCCTCCTCGCCCCCCGCATGCCGGAGGGCACGCGCATCGGCCATGTTCATCTCCATGTCCGCGACCTCGCCGAGGCGATGGCGTTTTATCGGGATGCCATCGGCTTTGCCGGTTTCCTGATGATCGAGTCCTTCGGCATGGGCGATGTCGGGCTCGACTACATGCCCCATACGATCGCCTTCAACATCTGGTCCGGGCCGCAGGCCACCCGGCCACCAGCCGCCAGCGCCGGGCTCAGATGGCTCACAATCGTGCTGCCCGACGCGGAGAGCCTTGCGGGGCTTCATCAGCGTCTTGCGGAGGCGGGGGCGTCTCTCACCCCGGGTGATGGCTGGACGGAAACACGCGATCCCTCGGGCAATCGCATCAGGCTCGTCCTGCCCTCGTGACCCCAATGAAAGGAAATGCCATGCGCAGCGCCGAAGACATCCTCACATTCTGGTTCGTCGACCATGGGCCGGATGACTGGTTTGCCGGCAATGCGGCGTTCGACGCGCTGATCTCCGCCGAATTTGCCGATACCCACGCGGCCGTCGCGCGCGGCGAAGCGTGGAAATGGCGGGCGACGCCGGATGGGCGGCTTGCCGAGATCATCGTCCTCGACCAGTTTTCCCGCCAACTCTTCCGCAAGCGCCCGGAGGCCTTCGCCCAGGACAAGATGGCGCTGGCCCTGGCGCAGGAAATGGTCGCCCAGGGCCTCGATCTCAAATTTGAGCAGCCCAGGCGCGGCTTCATCTATCTGCCCTATATGCATGCCGAGTCGGCCTTGGTGCAGGCGGAGTCGGTGCGCCTCTACGAGGGGCTCGGTGACGAGAACCAGCTCAACTACGCCAGGGCGCACAAGGACACGATCGACCGCTTCGGCCGCTTCCCCTTCCGCAACGCCCCCCTCGGCCGCCAAAGCACGGCGGAAGAAGAAGCCTATATGGCAGAGCAGGGCGACCGGGGTTTTTGACTTTTTGGATGTTTGGGGGCTCTGCCATAGAGCCAACGGCTCCATGGCCTCCCTCCCCCTTGTGGGGAGGGATTGAGGGTGGGGGGATGACCAGGCACAGACCGTGCATGTTGGGGTGAAGCCTCACAATATGCCTGGGGGCTCCCCAACACAGGGTCTCCCACCGGGTCATCCCCGCGAAAGCGGGGACCTCCGTTAAACAGAGGTTCCCGCTTTCGCGGGAATGACATCGCGGCAAGAATGCCAAAGCCCAGAGCCCCGTCCCCAATAGGGCCGGGGCATCCAGATTTACGTCCTAAAACGCCCACTCGCCCTTGCGCATGACAGGTTCGGTCGAGCCATCGGCATGGACGCCGTCGATGTCGATCTGGTCCGATCCGATCATCCAGTCGATGTGGATCAGGCTCTTATTGCCGCCCTGGGCGAAGATCTGGTCCGGAGTCAGTTCCTTGCCGCCTTCAAAGCAGTCGGCATAGCACTGGCCCATGGCGATGTGGCAGGAGGCGTTCTCGTCATAGAGCGTGTTGTAGAACAGGATCCCCGAGGCCGAGATCGGCGAGGAGTGCGGCACCAGCGCCACTTCGCCCAGCCGCCGTGCGCCCTCGTCGGTGTCGAGCACCTTGTTGAAGATCTCCTGGCCCTTGGTCGCCTTGAGGTCGACGAGCCGCCCTTCTTCGAAGCGCGCCTGAATGTTTTCGATCAGCGTGCCATTGTGGCTGAGCGGCTTGGTTGCGGCCACAATGCCGTCGACCCGCAGGCGATGGGGCGTCGTGAACACTTCCTCGGTCGGGATGTTGGGATTGCAGGTCACCCCGTTCTTGGCTTCCGACGCACCGCCCTTCCAGCGGTGTCCGTCCGCCAGCCCAATGGTGAGGTCGGTGCCCGGGCCCCTATATTTCAGCGCTGAAAAGCGCTTGCCGTTGAGCCAGGTCCAGCGCGCCTTGAGATTGGCATTGTGCGCCTTCCAGGCGGCAATCGGATCGTCCTGATCGACGCGGCTTGCCTTGAAGATGGCGTCGGCCAGCTTGCCCACCGCGATCTCTTCGGAATCGTCGGGGAAGACCAGCTTGGCCCAGGCCGGGGTCGGGTATGAGACGATGTTCCAGTTGATGTCGAAGCCGGTGATCAGCTCCAGCGCCGGGCGATAGGCGGCCGAATTGGCGCGGTTGGCGCGCGACACCTTTTCTGGGTCCTGTCCGGCCAGCATCATCGGATTGTCACCCGAAATGGCAAGCCGCGCCGCATTGTTCTTGAAGGCTTCCGCCATGCCCGAATAGAGCCAGCCGGCGGAGCGATCAAAGCTCGCATCGTGGCCGAAGCGATAGCGCGCCAGCGTTGCCTCTTCATCCGAATAGATGGTCGAGACGAGGCCCGCGCCGGCCTTGTAGGCGTGTTCGGTAATGCGGCGGACCAGCGGCGCGGCCGTCATCGGCGCGGTGATGATCAGGTCCTGTCCCTCGGCCAGCTGCAGGCCAACCTTGATCGCCACTTCGCCGAGCTTGTCGAGCTTGGCCGGATCGATGGGGGTATTGCTCACTTGGGCATGCCTTCTTGCTCTTGAATCGATTGCCCCGAGCCTAGCGCCCCCCCACGCGGGACGCCACCCGAGCAAACCGTAAAAAATCTTGATCCAAGTCAAAGTGGAAAGCCGCAAGGTGCGGAATATGGAGCCATCTCAGGAGGTTCTCATGACCGTTCAGACACTCTACATCGCTGCCGTTATCTGTGCTTTCGGCATCTTCGGCGTGACCATGGCCTATGGCCAGTTCATGACGCGCGGCATCGTCGCCCCGGGCGCACGTCCGCTCGACAAGGACTGAGCTCTGCCTCGACAAGCGCCCTGCGCCAGATCGAGGCGTGGCACTCCTGTCACTCAACCGCATCAAAATCGCGGCTCTTTGCCGCTTTGGCCATTGGCAAAGGCGAACGGTTTGGCTATGAACCGTTCGTCGCTTCATTTTTTGAGCATGGGAGGCGTTGCATGACAGCATTTTTCGCTTCCCCATTGGGCAGCGCCAGACCTTAGGTCCCTGCCCCGCGCGGCCCGCCCCGTTTTCGGCGTGCGCCCCAAACTTTCCTTCCGCAGCAATCGGCTCTTTCAACGGCAGTTATTCGCCGTCCGTTCTGCGCCCAATTGACCCTCTCCAGAGGAACCGATCGCCGGAAAACGGGATCGGGACACCCAGATGAGTCGCAAGAAACTCGATTTCCGCGCCGATGCCTTCCGCAATGTGCTGGGCTTCACCTTCCGCCATTGGCGGCACCAGCCGATCCGCATCGTCGTCATCATCGGCTTCGTGCTGGCCGCCACATTGGCCGAAGCGCTGAGCCCGATCTTTGCCGGGCGGCTCGTCGATGCCGTCGCCACCGGTCACGAGGCATGGGATCTGGCGATCACGGCCTTCGTCACCATGTCGAGCCTCTATCTGGGCTCGATCGTGATGCGCCAGCTCATGTATCTCAACATCATCCCGCTGACCCTGCGGATGATGAGCGACGTAGCCGCGCAGGGATTTCACCGGGTCCAGCGCTTTTCCACCGATTGGCATGCCAACAGCTTTGCCGGTTCGACCGTGCGCAAGATCACGCGCGGCATGTGGGCGCTCGATCTGCTCAACGACACACTGCTGCTCGCGCTTCTGCCCTCTCTGGTCATGCTGGGCGGCGCAACGCTCATCCTGGGCGCTTCCTGGCCGGTCATGGGGCTCGTGGTGGGCCTGGGCTCGCTCGTCTATATCGTCGTCACGGTGTGGATGTCGGTGGGCGTCGTCGCCCCTGCCGCCTCCCTCTCGAACGCCTGGGACACCAAGGTAGGCGGGGCGCTCGCCGATGCGGTCAGCTGCAATTCCGTGGTCAAGGCCTTTGGCGCCGAAGCGCGCGAGGACAGTCTGATTGCCCGGATCGTCGCCAAATGGCGCAAGCGCACCCGCCGCACCTGGCGTCGCGGCACCTTCAATGGCGGGCTTCAGGGCGTCATGATGGCCGCCATGCAGACCGCCATTCTCGGCACTGCCCTGGTGCTGTGGCGGGACGGCGCGGCCAGTGCCGGCGACATCACCTTCGTTCTGACCATGTTCTTCCTCCTGCAGGGCCATTTGCGCGATGTCGGCCAGCACATCCGCAATCTGCAGAAGTCGGTCAACGACATGGAAGAACTCGTCAATCTACACGCCCAGCCGCTGGGGATCGCCGATCGCAAGGACGCGCCGGCTATCGCGATCGGAGACGGCCACATCCTCTTCGACAAGGTGACCTTCCAATACGGCGCGCACGCCACCCCGCTCTACAAGGACTTCTCGGTCGACATCAAGCCGGGCGAGCGGGTGGGTCTGGTCGGTCATTCGGGCTCGGGCAAGACCACTTTCGTCAAGCTCATCCAGCGCCTCTATGACATCCAGCAGGGTGCGATCACCATTGACGGGCAGAACATCGCCGATGTGCAGCAGGCGAGCCTGCGCGGCCAGATCGCCATCGTGCAGCAGGAGCCGATCCTGTTCCACCGGACGCTGGCCGAGAACATCGCCTATGCAAGGCCCGAGGCCGGCCGGGCCGAAATCATCGAGGCGGCCAAGCAGGCCAATGCGCATGATTTCATCATGAGCCTGCCGCGTCAGTACGAGACCTTGGTGGGCGAGCGCGGGGTGAAGCTCTCGGGTGGCGAACGCCAGCGCGTCGCCATTGCCCGGGCCTTCCTCGCCGATGCGCCGGTGCTCATCCTTGATGAGGCGACGTCGAGCCTGGACAGTGAAAGCGAGATGCTGATCCAGCAGGCCATGGAGCGGCTGATGCAGGGACGCACGACCCTCGTCATCGCCCATCGCCTGTCCACTGTGGTGGCCCTCGACCGGCTCCTCGTCTTCGACAAGGGCAGGATCGTCGAGGAAGGCGATCACAACGCGCTCATCCGGCTCAATGGCGGGATCTATCGCCGCCTCTTCGAGCGCCAGGCGCTCGAACTCACCAAGGGCCTCGTGGCCTAAAAGCAAAAAACCCGCGGAGCGATCCGCGGGCTTTTTTGTATTTTAGGGAAGAAGAACGTCGACCCGCAGCCCCTCGCCGAGCTTGCTCCTGATCGACACCTGCCCATGATGGCGCTGGACGATGTGCTTGACGATGGCAAGGCCAAGGCCGGTGCCCTTCTTCTTGCGGCTGGTTTCCGCATCGATCCGATAAAAGCGCTCGGTCATGCGGGGCACATGCTCGGGCTCGACGCCCGGCCCATGATCGGTGACGCTAACCAGGTGACGCAGATTTCCGCGTTCGATTTCTGACAGCTCCACCTCGACGCTTTTGCCCCCCGCGCCATATTTGATAGCGTTTTCGATGAGGTTTTCGAACACTTCATAGAGCTGGCCCCGGTCGCCGCTCACCGTCACCGGTTCGTCCGGCAGGCGCAATCTCACCTCGATTTCGGCCGCGGCGGCCTGGGTCTGGAGGCCCTCGCGCACTTCGCGCAGCAGTCCCGCCAGTTCCACCGTGCCCGTGGGCCGCATATGCTGGTACATCTCGATGCGCGACAGGCTCAGCATATCGTCGATCAGCCGGCTCATGCGGTCTGCCTGGGTCCGCATGATGCCCAGAAACTTCTCGCGCGCCGCCGCGTCCTTGGCGGCGGGTCCCAGCAGCGTATCGATGAAGCCGACAAGCGAGGCCAGCGGCGTGCGCAATTCATGGCTGGCATTGGCGATGAAATCGCTGCGCATGGCGTCGACGCGCTTGAGCGCGGTAAGACTCTGGAACGTCACCAGCAATCGGCGTTCTGTTTCCACCGTCCAATCCATGCCCGGCGGGCGGAGCGGGGCGACGACGACACGATCCCAGGTTTCGTTGGGAATGGTCTGGTGCAGCTCGAAGCTCTTTAGCTGTCCGCTGCCGAGCGCGCCTTCGACGGCGCGCATCAGCTCGGGATTGCGCAGCACCAGGGTCAGGACCTGGCCATCCTGCAGATTGGGAAACTGTCGGACCGCCGCGCCATTGCGATAGATCACCGCCCCGCGCTGGTCGAGCAGAAGGGCGGGATCACCCAGCGCCTCGGCCGTCGCGGCAATTGTCTGCTCAGGCTGCAGCCTTGCGCGTTCGGGGCCAAGGCTTTGCGCGGCATCGGCGCGCTCTGCCGCGATCGGGGTTGGCACGATGCCCACCAGTCCGACGAAAAGCACAAATCCGATCAGGGCGATGTCGCCCTGCAGGCCACCGAAGATCACGAAGGCGGCGATCAGTCCGGCCAGCGCCACCAGCAGGCCGAGCTGGGCCTGCAAGCGGGCCAGGAACAGCGCGAAACCGACGACCTTGCGGGGCATGCCTGCATCATCCATGTCGGGCCGCCTCCTCAAACCGTTTCATCCACCACTTGTGCGCGCGTGCCGTTTCTAGCACGCTCATTGTAACAATGGAGCGACAGCGTGACCGACCCCTTCGAGAGCTTCGACATTGACGACCCCCAGCTGCCCAAAGCCATCAAGCGGGCGGCGCTCACCTCCGGTGGCTTTCCCTATGACGAAGCCATGGATGAGGAGGAGTATGACACGCAGATCTATGCGCTGCAAAAGCAGCTGGTGCTGCTGCAGGCCCATATGGCGCGGGCGGGCGAGCGGACCGTGGTGGTGTTTGAAGGCCGCGACGCCGCCGGCAAGGGCGGCACCATCAAGCGCATCCTCGAGAACCTCAATCCGCGCTACAATCTCATCGCGGCCCTGCCAAAGCCGAACGATCGCGAACGCACCCAATGGTATTTCCAGCGCTATATCGACTGGCTGCCGGCCGCCGGTGAAATGGTGCTGTTCGACCGCTCCTGGTACAACCGCGCCGGGGTCGAACCGGTCATGGGGTTCTGCACGCCTGAGGAAACCGAGATCTTCCTCGAAGAGGCCCCGGCCTTCGAAAAGCGCCTGACCCGGGACGGGATAAAACTCTTCAAATTCTGGCTGTCGATCGGTCGTGAGATGCAATTGAAGCGTTTCCACGACCGGCGGCACGATCCCCTGAAAACCTGGAAGCTCTCCCCGGTCGATCTTGAGGCGCTCAACAAATGGGACGACTATTCCCGCGCCCGTGACACCATGCTCAAGCGCACCGACAGCGTCCACGCGCCCTGGACCGTGATCCGCGCCAACGACAAGATGCGCACCCGCCTCAACGTCATCCGCACCATCCTCTCGGGCTTTGAATTCGACGGCAAGGACGACAAGGAAATCGGCAAGATTGACCGCAAGATCGTCCTCAGCGCCGAAGAGTTTTTGGCCGTGAAGGGAGAATAGCGGAAGGCGGCAAGATCGAGGTTGGCACCTGGCTCACTAATTACCTCCTACCGGGCCAAGCACTCGATGAAACCCCTCCCCCTACCCAGGGGGAGGTTGGGTGGGGGTTCTCTCCCCAAACTCCGGCTAGCCCAGCAGCCCCTTGTCGACCAGCGCACCCTTGTGCCCGATCACCACGCCGGCCACGCGATGCGCGTTTGCGGCGGCCTCTTCGATGGACTTGCCCATCAGCCGCGCCGAGAGATAGCCGCCATTGAAGCTGTCGCCGGCCCCCGTCGCATCGACCACGCTTTTCGCCGGCGGCGGGGCCATCTTCACCCGTTCACTGGCCGTCGCTATCAGTGCCTCTTTCGAGCCGTCCTTGACCACCACTTCCTCGACGCCGAGCTCGAGATAGCGCTCTGCGGTCTCCTCCACCGATTTGTCGCCAAAGAGCGGCGCCTCATCCGAATGGGTCGGCAGGACGATATCGCAGAGGCTCGCCGCCGCCGTCAGCACCGAAGCCATGACGCGCTCGCTCGACCACAGCGCCGGCCGCAGATTGGTGTCGAAGGCGATTTTCGCGCCATTGTCCCGCGCCTTGACGATCGCGCCGAGCAATCGCCCCCGCGCCTTTGGCGCCAGAATGGCGAGGGTAATGCCGGAAAAATAGACAAGGCTCGCCCCGTCCACCGCCTTGCTCAGTGCCTCCTTGTCGTCGGCGAGGAGCTTTGCCGCCGAATTATCGCGCCAATAGGTAAAATGCCGGTCGCCCTTGTCCTGGTGGATCATGTAGAGGCCAGGCCGGCGGCTCGGTATGGTCTGGATGTGATCGGTGCCGATGTCGTTGGCCTTGAGGAAGGCGCGGATATCGTCCGAATAGCGGTCTGCGCCCAGCGCCGTGGCATAATCGACCCTGAAATCGTCTCCGAGCAGCGCCCGCAAATACCAGGCCGTGTTCAGCGTATCTCCGGCATAGCCCAGGCGATAAAGGCGGTCCTCGCCCCCGCTCATCTCGATCATGCATTCGCCAATGCTGACGATCCGCTTGCCTGCCATGCGCAAAACTCCCTCACCACCATACAAGGCTTATGCCGGTCCAGTCTTGCTCCGGCAAGACCCGCGCCCTACACCTGACTAAAGGCGCAGCATCTTCCATACAAGATCGAAAATCACTATGCTGCGGCCCATTCAGCTTGCCCGGAGACGAACTTGACCAGCGCGCGCCTCAGCCCCACCACTCTCGCCGGCCTCACGGCCGGCACCGCTGTGCCCCGATATGACCGCGCCAGCGTCACCCCCGGCATTGTCCATCTGGGCATCGGCGCCTTCCACCGGGCGCATATGGCGGTTTATGTCGACGATCTCCTGGCGGACGACCCGAGCTGGGGCATTGTCGGGGCGAGCCTCCGTCGTCCGGACACCAGGGATGCGCTCGAGCCGCAGGACGGGCTCTATACCATTGCCGTGCGCGATGCCTCCGGCACCCGTCCGCGCGTCATCGGCTCGATCCTTTCGGTGATGGACGCCAATGCGGAACGCGAGGACCTTCTCGCCCTGATGGCCAGCCCCGCTATCCGCATCGTCTCGCTCACCGTCACGGAAAAGGGCTATTGCCACGATCCCGCCAATGGCGAGCTCGATGAACGCCATCCCGACATCGTCCACGACCTTGCCCATCCCAATGCGCCGAAATCCGCGCCGGGCATGCTGGTGGAAGCGCTCGCCCGCCGCAAGGCCGCCGGCATCGCCCCGTTCACGGTGATGAGCTGCGACAACCTTCCCTCCAATGGCGAGACCGCAAAACGCATCGTCACCCGCTTTGCTAGGCTCCGCGATGCGGATCTGGGGGAATGGGTGAAATCGGTCGCCTTCCCCTCAATCATGGTGGATCGCATCGTGCCTTCGACCACCGACGCCGACCGCGCCGAAGTCGCTGCCTTGATCGGCGCCGAGGATGCCTGGCCGATCATGACCGAGCCCTTCACCCAATGGGTGATCGAGGATCATTTCCCCGCCGGCCGCCCCGCCTTCGAAAAGGTCGGCGCGCAGATGGTTAGGGATGTCGAGCCGTTCGAATTGATGAAGCTCAGAATGCTCAACGGTTCGCACTCGACCATGGCCTATCTCGGCTATCTCGGGGGCTATGAGTACATTTCCGAAGTCATGGGCGATCCGGCCTATGTCAAACTCATCCATGGCCTCATGACCGAAGAGGCCATGCCGACGCTCGACATGCCCGGCACCGATCTCGGCTGGTATCGCGACGAACTGCTCGAGCGCTTCCGCAACCCGGCCCTCAAGCACCGCACCTGGCAGATCGCCATGGATGGCAGCCAAAAACTGCCGCAGCGCCTCCTCGGCACCATTCGCGACCGCCTCAAGGCCGGCGAGCCCTTCCCCCGCCTCGCCCTCGGCGTCGCCGCCTGGATGCGCTATGTCACCGGCATTGCCGAGGACGGCAGCGAGATCGACGTCAGGGATCCCCACGCCCTCAAGATGATGGCCATCGCCACCGATGCCGGCGACGATCCGGAAGCGCTCTACGAAGGCCTCGTCGCCCTCACCGAAGTGTTCGGCACCGACCTCGCCGACAATGCCGAGTTCCGCGAGACCGTCATCGAAATGCTCGACAGCCTCTTTGAGGAAGGCGCGCGCGGCACTGTCGAGGATCTGGTGGACTAAACACCCCACCCGACCTCCCCCTTTCAAGGGGGAGGAGCACTTCAGTGGCTCCCGACCCCTCCACAAACGCGATCCGTCCCTCCCCCTATCAGGGGGAGGCTAGGAGGGGGTATTCCAAGGCGAGTCCCTAAACCCGCCCCTCCAGCGCCCGATCAAAAATCTCGAGCGCCCGCTCCCGCGTCAGCTCAACCGGATTGCCCCCCGCCGTCGGATCCACGATCGCCATGTCGGCGATCTGCTCGCGTTTTTCCTCCCCCACGCCAAAATCCCTCAGCGTATGCGGTACGTCGAGCCGCAGGCGCAGCCCGACAATGGCATGGAGGAAGGCGTCAAAGCTCGGCGTCAGGCCGAGATAGGCGGCGAGCCGCGCGATCCTGCCCTCGATGGCCGATTTATTGGATATCAGTACATAGGGCATGAACACCGCATTGGTCATGCCGTGATGGGTGTCGTAAAGCGCGCCCACCGGATGGCTCAGCGCATGAATGCCCCCCAGCCCCTTCTGGAAGGCCGTCGCGCCCATCGCCGCGGCGCTCATCATATGGCCGCGCGCTTCGATGTCACCGGGGTTGGACACAACCCTGGGCAGGTTCTCGAAAACGAGCCTTATGCCCTCCACGGCAATGCCATCAGCCATGGGGTGATAGCCCGGCGCACAATAGGCTTCGAGGCAATGGGCCAGCGCATCCATGCCGGTGCCGACGGTGATGAAGGTGGGCAGGCCGATTGTCAGTTCGGGGTCGGCAATGACGATTTTCGGCATCATCAGGGGGTGAAAGATCACCTTCTTGGTGTGCGTAGCCGCATCGGTGATCACCCCCGCGCGCCCCACTTCCGAACCGGTTCCGGCCGTGGTCGGCACGGCGATTATGGGCAGGATCCCCGCGGGGTCGGCCCGCGTCCACCAATCGCCGATATCCTCGAAGTCCCACATCGGCCGCGTCTGCCCAGCCATGAAGGCGATGACCTTGCCGGTATCGAGCCCAGAGCCGCCGCCAAAGGCGATCACCCCGTCATGCCCGCCCGCGCGCAGCACCTTGATCCCCGCCTCGACATTGGCCGCCACCGGGTTCGGCTTGACCTCCGAGAAGAGGCCCACTTCGATCCCCTGCCCCCTGAGGTCGGCCAGCACATTCTGCGTCACCGGCAGGCCGGCAAGCCCGGCATCGGTCACCAGAAGCGGCTTTCTGATGCCCACAGCCGCCAGCGCCTCGGGCAATTCGGAAATCCGTCCCGCGCCAAAGCGCACGGCCGTGGGATAATTCCAGTTTGCTTTGGTCATGGCACAATGCCCTCACTCTCACCGGGTCATTCCCGCGAAAGCGGGAACCCCTGTTGTCGAAACGGAGGTCTCCGCTTTCGCGGGGATGACACCGTATGTGTTGATGCGCGCTCCAGCGCCCTCACACGCGCCGCAGATGAAAACTCTTGGGCTGGGTGAGATTATGGTAGCCGATCTCGCTCAGCGCCCCGCCCCGCCCCGTATCCTTCACTCCGGTCCAAACGAGCGCGGGGTCGAGATAGTCGCATCGATTGGCAAAAACCGTCCCGGTTTCGAGAGCAGCCCCGATCCGCCCCGCCGCTTCGAGATCATCCGTCCAGATCGAGGCGGTGAGCCCATAGGGGCTGTCATTCATCAGCCCGACCGCCTCTTCGTCGTCGGCCACTTTCATGATCCCGACCACCGGCCCGAAACTCTCCTCGCGCATGATGCTCATCTGGTGGTTGACGCCGGTTAGCACTTCGGGCGCCAACCAGGGCGAGCCCTCGCGGTCGCGTTCATGGGCCCAGTTTAGATGCCGGCTGGCCCCGGCCCGTGCGGCCTCCTCGGTCTGCCGGCGCACATGATCGGCAAAGCTCCCCCGCGCCATCGGCCCGACGATCGTCGCCGGATCAAGCGGATCGCCCAGCGTCCAGCCGCGCGCCTGCCCGACGAAACGGTCGACAAAACCGTCATAGACATCTTCGTGCACATAGATGCGTTCGACCCCGCAGCAGGATTGCCCGGAATTGAAAAAACTCCCGTCGACGAGGTTTTCGGCGGCAAAATCGAGGTTCGCATCGGCCCGCACATAGGCCGGGTCCTTGCCGCCCAGCTCCAGCCCCAGCGAGGCGAACGTCCCCGCCGCCGCCCGCTCGATCCGCCGCCCCGCCTCAACCGAGCCGGTGAAATTGATGTGCTCGATCAGCCCCGATCCCACCAGTTTTTCCGTTTCCGCATGCCCCATGACGAGGTTCTGGAACACGCCCTCCGGCAGGCCTGCCATCCGCGCCGCCGCGCCAAAACGCTCGCCGGCCAGCAGCGTCTGGCTGGCATGTTTCAAGAGCACCACATTGCCCGCCGCCAGCGCCGGAATGATGGAATTGACCGCCGTCAGAAACGGATAATTCCAGGGCGCGATCACCAGCACCACGCCCAGCGGCTCGCGGGTGATATAGCGCACGAACCCGTCCTGTTCCGGCCGCATCAGCGGCGCGAGGCTCTCCCCTGCAATGGCCAGCATGTGCCGGCTGCGCTCCTCGACACCCCGCTTTTCCCCGCCATAGCGGATGGGCCGCCCCATCTGCCAGGCCAGTTCGGGCGTAATCTCGTCATTCATGGCGATAAGCGCGTCGACCATTTTGTCCACCAGCGCCACCCGTTCGGCAAGCGCCAGCAGGCGCCAATCCCGCTGCGCCGCCTTGGCGCGGCTCACCGCCCGATCAATGGCGTCCCCGTCGAGCGTTTGCCGTTCGGCAAAGACTTTTCCGTCCACCGGGGAAATGATCTGCACTGTCTCGGTCATTTTCGCCTCCCCTCTTAGCTGCGCTCGAAGCCGCGCAGGCGCTCCCAGTCGGTCACCCGCCGGTCATATTCGAACTGCTCCCAGTCGCCGGTGTGGACATAGTGCCCGACGACATCCGGCCCGAACGCCTCTTCCAGCATTTTCGATTGCTTGAGGCCCGCAATGGCGTCGCGCAGCGTCTTGTGCACCTCGCGCAGCTCCCCTTGGGCATAGGCGTCGCCGGAAAAACCGGGCTCGAGCAAGAGCTTATCCTCGATCCCCTTGATCCCCGCCGCCAGCAGCGCGGCAAAGGCGAGATAGGGGTTCAGATCCGCCCCGCCGATCCGGCACTCGACGCGGATTCCCCTGGTGTTTTCCCCACAGAGCCGAAATCCCGCCGTGCGATTGTCCCGGCTCCAGATCGCCTTGGTGGGCGCAAAGGTGCCGACCTGAAAGCGCTTGTAGGAATTGATATAGGGCGCCAGGAAATAGGTGATGTCGCCGGCATAGGTCAGGAGGCCCGCCATGAAATGCTTCATCAGCCCCGACATGCCCAATTCGTCCGAGGCGTCGACAAACTGGTTCTGCCCGTCCTTTGCGAGGGACATGTGGATATGCGCCGACGATCCGGCGAGATCGAACGCCCATTTGGCCATGAAGGTGACGGCCTTGCCCTCGGCGTAAGCGATCTCCTTGGTGGCATTCTTGATCACCACATGCCGATCCGCCATGGTCAGCGCCTCGGCGTAGCGGACATTGATCTCCTCCTGCCCCGGCCCCCATTCGCCCTTGGAGTTCTCGACCGGAATGCCGGAGGCATGCAGTGCATTGCGCAGCGTACGCATCACCCCTTCTTCCTTGGTGGTCTGGAAGATGTGGTAGTCCTCGATGTAGTAGCCGGCCGGCTTGAGGTCGCGATACCCCTTCTCATGGGCGGCGCGAAAACTGTCCTCGAAGAGATAAAATTCAAGCTCGCTGGCGAAATTGGCCGACAGCCCCATGGCCTCGAGCCGCGCCAGCTGGCGCTTCAGCACATTGCGGGGCGCATGCGGCACCGGCTCATGGTGATGGTCGAGCGCATCGGCGATGACCAGCGCCGTGCCCTCGAGCCAGGTGCATTTCATCAGCGTGGAGAGGTCCGGCTTGATGACGAAATCGCCATAGCCCTTCTTCCAATTGGCCGCCGCATAGCCGGGCACCGGCTCCATGTCGATATCGTCGGCGAGGAGATAGTCGCAGCCATGGGTTTCCTCCATGGCCGTTTCGAGGAAGAATTCGGCGAGGAAGCGCTTGCCGATCAGCCGTCCCTGCATGTCGGGAAAGGCGACGAGCACCGTATCGATCCGGCCGGCAGCCACATCCTCCCGCAGATTTTCAAGCGAATATACCAATCGGGTCCCCTCTCCCATTTTCCCCTGGCCCCGCCCTCTCCCTAGGGCCGCGCGGTCAAACGCCTCCGACGCGCCTCGGTCAGGCTCCGGGCCAGCAGGTCCGCCCAATAGGAGACGCCCTCGCTCGAGAGGATCTCGTCATTGCGCAATTCGATCATCGTGGCCTCGAGCCCGCGCCCGTCGCCGTGCTTTTCGAGCGTCAGCGTCACCCCGTTGAGGGCGGCATAGGGCTGGTTCCAGCCGATATCGAGTTCGGGTGCCGCTTCTGCCAATGCATCGCGCAGGGCCTCGGTGAAAGCCGTGTCGCGCCCATGCAGGAGCCCGATCGGCCAGGGGCGGGCGACGCCATGATAGACCGGCGTGAAGGAATGCATGCAGACCAGAACCGATTCCATCCCCGCGTGCCGTCGCATTTCAAGGAGGTCCTCGATGGCGCGATGATAGGGTCGGTGAAAATGCTCGATCCGGTAGCGCCGCTCGTCTTCGGAAAGGTTTTCGTTGCCCGGAATGCGCGTTGCCTCGGACAGCGTCCAGATCAGATCGGGCGCATTGAGATCGCGATTGGTGTCGATGACCAGGCGGGAAACGCCGGACCAGACGAGGGGCGCATCGAGCGCCTCGGTCAGCGCCCGGCTCACCGCCAGCGCGCCGGGATCCCAGGCAATGTGGCTCACCCGCTCGATCGGCGTCAGCCCGAGATCGCCATAGATTTCGGGAATGAAATTGGAGGCGTGGTCACACACGACGACAAAGGGCGAAGCGCCCCGCGCATTGTTCACCGTCACCGCTTTTTCTTCACCTGCGATCATGGTTCCCAATAGTTTCTCACCCTTTGTCCAAGCAGGTGCCCAATCGCCGCCAGTGTCAATATCGAAAAACGAGGCCACCCATTTGCCCAGGCGCAGTAAACTCTTGTTTGGCGTCACGAATGCTGTTGCGCCTCTGGCATGGCCATGAGACTCTGTCCACAGGCAGGGGAGAGAGACTTATGGCCCAGAGTGCTGACCGTATCGCGGTCTCCACCTGGTCGTTGCATCGCCTTTTGGGCACGACCTATCCGCATGACCTGGACAGCGCCGATATCGGCCCGGGCGAAGACACTTATGGGGAAGGCAGCGAATCGCTGCTGGGCCTGCCGTCCGTGCTCGCCAATCACGGCTATCATCGGCTCGAGATCGTCTCCTTCCACATGCGCAGCCTCGACGCGGTCTATCTCGCCGAATTGCGCGACCAGCTCAAAGTGTCCGGTGTAACGCTGCAGACCCTGCTCATCGATGCCGGAGACATTACCGACCCGGTCAATGGCGCGCGCGACACCGCCTGGATTTCCGGCTGGGTCGAAGTCGCCAATGAACTCGGCGCCGAAAATGCCCGCATCATCGCCGGCAAGCAGCCTCCCACTCCCGATGCGATCGACCGCTCGGTCACCGCGCTGCGCCAGCTGGCCGACCGCAATGCCGGCTCGTCGGTGCGGCTGGTCACCGAAAACTGGTTTCCGCTCCTGTCCAGCCCGCAGGTCGTGCACGAGGTGCTCGACCGGCTCGAGGGCCGGGTTGGCCTGCTTGCCGATCTGGGCAATTGGACGGGCGAAGACAAATATGAGGCGCTGGCGTCCATTTTCCGGCGCGCAGAACTCTGCCACGCCAAGGCCAGCTTCGTTTCCGGCCAGCTCGACGAGGCCGATTACGGCGCCTGCATCGCGCTTGCCGAGGATGCCGGCTATACCGGCCCCTATACGCTGATCTTCGATGCAGACCATCCAAGCGAGTGGGCGGGCCTGTCGCTCGAGCGTGACTTCATCCTCTCCCGGCTTGAATAGGGCCGCATCGGAATGAGTATTCGCGCAAAGGTCGCGCCGCCCGGAGGGGGCAGCGCCGCCCACCTCTCCCTGCCTGCACAGACGCTGGCCCGGCTTTTCGACGCCGCGCCCGTCGGCATGCTCGTGGCCGCGCCCGATGGGCGGGCGCTCTATATCAATCCGGCTTTCACCAGCCTCCTGGGCCATGAAATCGCGTCCGGCAGCAGGATCGACATCTACGCGCTCATCCATGCCGATGACAGCGGCGCCGCACGCCAGCATCTCGAACGGCTCGCCCGGGGCGAGGTCGCCCATTATCGCGGCGAACACCGGCTTGGCCATAGCGATGGCCATCCGATCTGGATCAGCCTGGCGGCGGGCCTGACCCTCGACGCCTCCGGCCGTCCCGAGCAGATCATCCTCCAGATCACCAGCATCGAGCTGCAGAAGCGGGCCGAAGCCGCCCTTGCCCACTCCGAAAGCCGTCTCAATTTCGCTCTAGAAAGCGGCCGTCAGGGGGTCTGGGACCACGATATCGTCAATGACACGATGTATTATTCGCGCATGTGGCGCGTCATGCGCGGCATTCCGCCGGACGAGGAGATCGACGGCAGCCAGGAAAGCTGGATCGCCCGCATCCATCCCGACGACCTCGACTATATCAGGGCCAATGTCGACCGCCAGGACAAGGGCGACGATACGCTCGACGCGCTCGAATATCGCGAACGAACCCGCGATGGCCGCTATATCTGGATCCTCAGCCGTGGCCGCCCGGTCGAGTGGGACGAGCACGGCAACCCCACCCGTACGCTCGGCACCGACACCGATATTACCCATATCAAGCTGGTCGAGCAGGAATTGGCGGCCGAAAAGGAAAGGCTGCGCGTTACGCTCGAGGCCATTGCCGATGGCATGATCGCCACGGATGCAAGGGGTCTCGTCACCTTCATGAACCCGGCCGCAGAGCGTCTCGTCGGCTACACCGACGCAGGCGCGCGCGGCCTGCCGGTCGATACGGTCTTCCCGCTTCTGCAGGCCGCGACGGACCTGCCGGCCCGTTGCCCGGCGCGCATCTGCCTCGAGCTGGGGCAGACCATCGAGGCGGAGAATGAACTGGTCCTTGTCGGGCATGACGGGGTCAATCGCGACATACGCTGTTCGGCCTCACCGGTCATATCGGGCGGCCGGATCGAGGGGAGCGTGCTGGTCTTCCAGGATGTCAGCCAGAGCCGGGCGCTGCAGCGCCAGCTCGCCCATTCGGCCAGTCATGACAATCTCACGGGCCTGCCCAATCGCGCCGCTTTCGATCGCGCGCTGGCCACCGCCAACGCCTCGGCCCAGGGGGGCAGGCGCCATTGCCTGCTCTATATCGACCTCGACAATTTCAAGCCGGTCAATGACACTTCCGGTCACGCGGCCGGCGATGCCCTGCTCAAGCAGGTCGCCCAGACCATACGCGGCGTCTGCCGCTCGCACGATCTCGCGGCGCGCATCGGTGGCGACGAATTTGCGGTGATCCTCGAGGATTGCCCCCTGCCGGGCGGCAAGGTCGTGGCCGAGAAGATCCTTCGCGCCATCGGGGCGCTGGTGTTTTCCTGGACCGGCCGGGAATATCGCGTCGGGGCCAGTATCGGGGTGTCCACCCTTGGCGCCGGACCGGCTTCGGCGCTGGACGCATTGGGGGAGGCAGACGCGGCCTGCTACGCGGCCAAGGGCAGTGGGCGCGGCAAGGTCGTGGCCTATGCCGAGATCAGCAGCAGGCCGGCCGATCAGCCGTAATAGACCGAGATCAGCTGCCCGCCGATTTCGTGCACCTTGATGTCCATCTCATAGATGCCGGAAAGCACTTCGGGCTTGATCATCTCGGCGACGGGGCCCTGGGCGGCGACCTTGCCGTGCTTCATGGCCACGATGTGGTCCGAATACCAGGAGGCGAAATTGATGTCGTGCAGCACCAGCACGACCGTCTTGCCGAAATCATTGGCGGCCTGGCGCAGGATTTTCATCATGCCCATGGCATGTTTCATGTCGAGATTGTTGAGCGGCTCGTCGAGCAGCAGATAGTCGGTGTCCTGGCAAAGGACCATGGCGACGAAGGCCCGCTGGCGCTGGCCGCCCGAAAGCTCGTCGAGGAAGCGCTCGGAGAGGCCCTGCAATTCGAGATAGTTCAGCGCCCGCTCGATATGCTCCCGGTCCTCCGGCGCCAGGCGCCCCTTGGAATGGGGATAGCGGCCGAAGGAGACGAGATCCCGCACCGTCAGGCGCGCGGTCATATGGTTGTCCTGTCGCAGGATCGACAGGCGGCGGGCCAGCACGTCGCTTGGGGTCTTGGTCACGTCGAGCCCGTCGACGGTGACACTGCCCCGGTCCATCGACATGAGACGGCTGACCATGGACAGCAGCGTGGACTTGCCGGCGCCATTGGGCCCGATGATCGAGGTGATGCCGCCTTTGGGCAGGCTTAGCGTCACGCCATCGACCACGCAGCTGTCGCCGTAATTCTTGGTGACCTCGGAGGTGATGATCATCGGGCTGATTTCCGCATGACGAGAAAGATGAAGACGATGCCGCCCAGGAACTCGATGATGATCGAGAGCGCCGTGTCGAAGGCGAAGACGCGTTCGAGCAGGGTTTGTCCGCCCACAAGGCAGATGATAGCGAGCAGGATGGCGGCCGGCAGCACGTAGCGGTGCTTGGAATTGCCCACCAGCGAATGGGCGAGCGTTGCGACGAGGAGGCCGAAAAAGGTCACCGGCCCCACCAGCGCGGTCGAAATCGACACGAGGATCGCCACGAGGACCAGGATGATGGCCACGGTGCGCTTGTACTCGACACCGAGATTGATCGCCTGCGAGCGGCCCAGCGAGAGCACGTCGTAAGTGTGCATCAGCCGCAGGCCGACGAGGCTGACCGCCGCGACGACGACGCAGGAGATGGCGAGGATGGCCGGATCGGTGGTCGAGAAGCTGGCGAAGAGCGTATCCTGCAGCACGTTGAAGGCGCCCGGGTCGAGCATGCGCTGCATGAAATTGCCCAGGCTTCGGAACAGGATGCCGAAGACGATGCCGACGAGCACAAGGAGGTGCAGGCTCCGCTCCTCCCCCAGGAACAGCCAGCGGAACAGCAGGCTCGAGGCGCCCACCATGACCAGCACTTCCACCAGGAACTGGATCTGGCTGTCGATGCTGATGAGCGCGCCGACGCCGAGGAAGAAGACGATAGCGGTCTTGATCAGCACATAGAGCGCATCGAACCCCATGATGGAGGGGGTGAGGATGCGATTATTGGTGACGGTCTGGAACAAGACGGTCGAGACCGAGATCGCATAGGCGACCAGCACCAGCGAGAGGAGCTTCTTGCCCCGGAAGGAGAGGACGAAGCTCCAGCTGCCCTTGGCGCCGAGCGTCATGAAGAGGGCGATCGAGATCAGCGCCAGGGCGGCTAGAATGATCAGCACCAGCGCCGGGCGCGACAGTTTTTTCGGCAGGCTGGGGGCCGGCATTGCGACCGGCGAAGAGGAGAGAGAACTCATGCGGCCACCCGCTTCTGCGTGCGCAGCAGGAGGTAGAGGAAGACGACGCTCCCCACCACGCCCATCACCACCGAGATGGGGATTTCATAGGGGAAGCGGATCAGCCGGCCGGTGATGTCGCAGGCCAGCACGATCCCGGCCCCGCCCACGGCGACCCAGGGCACGGAGCGGCGCATATTGTCGCCCACCATGAGGCTGACGACATTGGGCACGATCAGCCCGAGGAACGGGATCATGCCGACCGTCACCAGCACGACGGCGCTGACCACGGCGACGATGGAAAGACCAAGCGAGACGACGGCGCGATGGTTGATGCCCAGATTGGTGGCAAAATCCTTTCCCATGCCGGCCAGGGTCATACGATCGGCCACGATATAGGCGAGCATCGCCGAGACCAGCCCGATCCAGAGCAGCTCGTAGCGCCCGCGCAGGACGCCGGAAAAATCGCCCATTTCCCAGGCGAGGAGGGACGCCACGAGATTGGCGCGATAGGCGACGAAATAGGTGACGGCGCCGATGACACCGGCCAGCATGATGCCGATCAGTGGCACGAGCAGCACATCGCGCAGCGGCACGGCGCGCAGGATGCGCAGGAACAGCGCCGTCCCCCCGAGGGCAAACAGGGCCGAAACCGCCATCTTGGCGATCAGCGGCCAGCCGGGGGCAAAAAGGGTAACGAGGAGAAAACCCAGCCCCGCCGATTCCATGGTCCCCGTGGTCGAGGGTTCGACGAAACGGTTGCGCACGATCATCTGCATGACCAGCCCGGCAATGGCCATGGAGCCGCCGGCCAGCATCAGGGCCATGGTCCGCGGAATGCGGCTGATGAACAGCACTTCGACGGCGCGACTATCCATCCCACCGGCAAACAGGCTCGCGAGGGAGACGTCGCTGACGCCCACGAAAAGGCTGACGACCGCCATGGCAAGCGTGATCAGCGATGCAAGGATCAGCATAGGCAAATGTGTGCTGGCTCCGGTTTTCGGAAATGCAATTCCCCTCCCGCAAGGGGAGGGGCAAGCTCGGAGTGACCCGATAGCGCCGGCGATAGCGGGGTCATGGCCAGGCCGCAACCCCGCAATTGGTCACCCTCTCCCCGGAAAGGGCGGCGACCATGCGAAAGTCTAGCCGTTAAGGCCAGCCAGCACCTGGTCGAGCAGCAGCATCACGCCCTGGTAACCATGCATGGAGATGTAGGAGGCCTGGGAGTCCAGATAGACGATCTGACCTTCCTTGGCGGCAGTGGTCTGGTTGAACAGCTCGTTGTCGAGAAGGGCTGCGGCCGCACCGGCATTTTCACCCGTGCCCGCATCGCGGTCGACCACGAACACCCAGTCCGGGTTCACTTCGAGCAGGAATTCGAACGACACGGCGTCGCCACCATGATCGCCGTCCTTGACGCTGTCGAGCGCCGAAGCCATGCCGGCTTCGTTATAGACCCAGGACACGCGGCTATCGGGGCCGTAGACGCCAAGCTTGCTGGCATTGGTGACGATCACCAGCGCATTACCCTTGCCTTCGGCCGCGGCCTTGACCTCTGCCACCTTGGCATCGAGCGCGGCGTTGAGTTCGGCGGCCTTGTCCTCGAGGCCGAAAATGGTACCCAGCGTCACCATATTGGCCTTGAGGCCATCGATGATGCTGCCATTATTGACCGAGAGATCGACGGTGGGGAGGATGTCCTTGGCGGTCTCGAAAGCGGAGGCCGAACGGGCAGCGACGAAATAGACGTCGGATTCGGAGGCGGCGATGGCCTCGAAATCGGGCTCGAAGAGCGAACCGATCTGCTCGGCATCGGCCGCTATGGCGCCGAGATAGGTCGGGGCATTGGAGGACGGCACGCCGGCAACCGGAACGCCCAGGGCCACCAGATCGTCATAGACCGCCCAATCCTGGGTCAGCACCTTGGCGGGAACGCCGCTGATCGTGGTTTCACCCTGGGGATGGGTAATGACCTTGTCCTGCGCAAATGCAGCGGGGGCCAGAGCCATCGTGCCGGCGATCAGCACGGCTGCCAGGGAAGAAGTGCGGAAAAGCGACGTCATGAATTGTCCAATCGAGTTTCTTGCATCGAGGCGCCGTAAAGCTGACGGCGCTTGTCCAGTTCACTAGCGAGGCTCTTTTGCAGAGTCAAAAGAAAAGATGATCTGTCTAGTCCGGATATCAGGACGATGGCGCGTAGGTCTCGGCGCAGAGCGCGATGAAGCTTTTCATCGCCGCCGAGAGCGGGCTCGATTTCCGCCTTGCCACCAGCAATTGCCGCATCGCCCAGGGTTCGGCGAGCGGCGCGCAGACGAGGTCCGTCCCGGCCAGCAGATGCAGGCTCGTCGAGCGCAGGAACCCGATCCCGAACCCGGCCTCGACCATGCGCACGAGCGCGGGGAAGCTTTCGACCCGCAGCGTCTCGTTCAGCGTCTTGCCGACGGCCCCCGCCGCCTCGCCGAGAAGCCGGTCGAGTGAGCCGGTCCGGTGCACGCTGACGATCGCATAGGGCAGCGCCGCGGCAAAGGAAACGGCTTTTCGCGGCTCGATCTGGCTGGCGAGCGGATGGTCGGGCGGGGCCAGCACCCAGACCCGCTCATCCTCGAACGGCCGGATGTCGAAGCGGGTAAAATCATAATTGTCGGAGACGATGGCCACATCGGCGCGTCCCTCGTCGAGCGCCAGCAGCGCCTTGGCCGCGCCCATTTCGCCGATGGAAATGGAAATGCCGGGATATTTCTGGGCATAGCGCGCGAGGAGTTCCGGCAGGCGTCCGGTGAGGGCCGAACCGGTACAGGCCAGGCGCAGGCTGCCGCGCTGGCCGGCGCTGAAATCGGCCATCGAGGCATCGAGATCGGCGATGGCGCGCAGCACGGTGCGGCAGCCTTCGGCATAGGCCTCGCCGGCCGTCGTCAGCTTCACCCCATGGGCCGAACGGTCGAACAGGACAACGCCGAGGCGCGCCTCGAGGTCGGACACACGGCGACTGACAGCGGAGGAGGCGATGCCTTCGCGCTCGGCGGCGCGCCCGATCGAGCCCGTTTCGGCCAGAAGCAAGATGAGGCGGGCTGTGACGCTGTCGAACGATGCCATGGAGTCTCCTGCCGGCACCATAGCGATCAAGCCGGAAGGAGCAAGGACAAGCCGCGCAGGAGATAAAAAATGCCGATGAAAGTCACGATCCAGCGGGTCCAGGCCCTGAACCCGGCATCGGAAAGGCGCTGCAAGATGTGGTAGCCCAGATTGGTGCCGGCGATGGCAAAAGGGGCCGCCACCAACACGATAAGCCAGTCCCCTGCCACCATGGCCGAGGCGGTGGCGCCATAGAAAAACACCTTTGAGGCATGGGAGACGACCTGTGTCGCGGCCTTGGTGGCGACGATGGTGCGACGGTCCATCTGGGTGCGGATGAAGAAGATGTCCACCGTCGGACCCGACACGCCGACGGCCAGATTGAGCCCACCGCCGAGAAAGCCACAGAGAAAGGCGTGGTGCGGCTTGCTGGCATCGAGCGCCAGCCAGTGGTTCGGGATCCACACCAGGATCGGCATCAGGCCGATGGCAATGCAGACCGTAGCAAGATCAGGCGTGTAGCGCAGGATAAAGAGCAGGATCGCCGCCGCGACCAGCCCCACGCAGATCATGCCCAGAATGCGCCAGTCGATGTATTTTCGGGAGAGAATTGCGCGTGATCCATTGGCGACGATCTGGATCGCCCCCTGCACGGCAATCGCCGTCGCCACCGGCAGCACGGTCAGCAGCGCCGCCAGCAGCACCAGCCCACCGGCCATGCCGAACACGCCCGACAAGGTCGAGGTAAAAAGCACGGCGATGGCGACGAAACCGTAGAGAAGCAGGGACATGGACCCTCATTGCCCTCCCGCCCCCATTCCCGCCAGCACTGCTTTGGCATGGGCCCTTGCCGGTAAATTTCACGGCGTCATTCCCGCGAAAGCGGGAACCCCTGTTAAACGGAGGTCCCCGCTTGCGCGGGGATGACCCGAAGGGAGGCAAGAGCGTTATGGCGCCGGCTCCAGCAAGTCCGGATAGATCAGCGCCGAACATTGCCTGTTGTTTTCATCGAGCTTTGCCTGCTCATCTGCCGTCAGCACGCCCGAATAGACTGGCTCCCACAGCCCATCCGCCGTCAGCCCCTCCATGCCGCACTGGCAATAGGTGGTGCAGAGCGGCGCGCTGGTGCCGCTGGTTTCGCAGGTCACCTGGCACGAGCGCAGGAAATCGGCCTCGCGCAGACTGTCCTGCGTTCCCAGCAGCATCGACAGCGGCACGATGACGGCGAGCAGCACCGGCTGGTGGATGAGGTAAAACGGCAGGCTCCACCGCCCCAGCCAGGCCATTGCCTTGCCCAGCCGCCCGGTCACCGGGATGGTGGCCAGACGCGGCAGCACAGCTGCTTTGCCCAGCCGCGTCGCAATCACCCCGAGCAGCACCACACCGAACCAGGGAAACACCGGCACGAGATCATTGGTCACCGGCGGCTCGACCCAGAACCCCAGCCAGGAGAACAGCTTTTCGTTGAACAGGGGATGGGAAAAGAACAGCGGTGGCAGGATGAATGCCAGCGCTGCGAGCCCCGTCACCCACACCGGAACAAACAAGAACGGCAGCGCCATCAGCATGAAGAGCGCGATGGCATGGAGCACGCCGAAATAGACAAAGCTCTCGGGAAAGGTCAGCCAGGTGCCCAGCGTAATCGCCAGCGCCCCGCCGAACACAAACAGCCAGCGCCGCCAGAACCCTTTCCAGCGCATGCCCTCGCCATGGCCAAGCACCAGCCCGACCCCGACGAGAAACAGGAATGCAAACAGGATCGAGCGGGCAAAAAACACCCAGCGCCAATCAAACCCCACATCCCAGCCGACAAAGCCGAAATACCAGAGATCCCAGCAGAAATGATAAATCGCCATGGCGAGGATCGCGACACCCCGCGCCACATCGATCACCGGCATGCGGGGTTTTCTGGCGGTTTCAGACATTCTGGCTCCCTTGACCCCTCACCCTAACCCTCTCCCCAAAGGGGCGAGGGGATCAGACCGCGTATGCGGCACACCCTCGTCACAACCACCGGCCCAGTCCCCTCGCCCCGCTGCGGAGAGGGTTAGGGTGAGGGGCTTTCGCTGTGCCACCCGGCAAATTCAATCGCCGTCATACCCCCGCACAACCGCCAAAAAATCCTCACCATAGCGATCGAGCTTGCCCTGCCCCACGCCGGGCAAATTGAGCATGTCGTGCGGATGCCGCGGCTGCGCCAAAGCCATGGCCCGCAGCGTCGCATCGTGAAAAATCACATAGGGCGGCACGCCCTGGCTCTTGGCAATCCTGAGCCGCGCCGCCCGCAGCGCGTCGAACAGGCCCCGCGCATGGTCGGGAATATCGATGGTCCGCGCCAGCTGGCGGCGAACCTCCACCGCTTTCTTCGGCCGGTCCTTGCGGAAGGTGACGATGCGCTCGCGCTTGAACACCGCGCGCGCTTCCTCCCCCAGCACCAGCGCGCCGTGGCTGGCGTGGTCCACCATCACCAGCCCCATCGCCGTCAGCTGCCGCAGCACCGATTGCCAGGCTTTTGCATCGAGCTCGCGTCCCTGGCCGAACACAGGCTGGTTCTGGTGCCCGAAGCGGGTGACCTTCTCAGTCTCCTTGCCCACGAGCACGTCGATGACATGGGCCGCGCCGAACCGTTGGCCAGTCCGATAGATCGCCGCCAGCGCCTTGATCGCTGCCTCCGTGCCATCCCAGCTTTCCACCGGCGAGCGGCAGGTGTCGCAATTGCCGCAATTGCCCGGATGGCTTTCGCCAAAATGGTTGAGGATCGCCTTGCGGCGGCATTCCGCCGTCTCGCAGACGCCGAGCAGCGCATTGAGCTTGCCGTGCTCGAGGCGTTTGACCTCATCAGGGGCCCCGCCCTCGTCGATCATCCGCCGGCGCTGCACCACATCGGCCATGCCATAGCTCATCCAGGCATCGGCCGGCTGGCCGTCGCGCCCGGCGCGGCCGGTTTCCTGATAATAGGCTTCAATCGAGGACGGCAGATCCATGTGCGCCACATAGCGCACGTCAGGCTTGTCGATACCCATACCGAACGCCACGGTCGCCACAAGGCACAGCCCCTCATCCTTGAGGAAAGCATCCTGATTAGCGCTTCTGAGATCCGCCGACATGCCGGCATGATAAGGCAGCGCCCGGATCCCCTTGCCTGAGAGCCAGTCGGCGACGTCCTCGACCTTGGCGCGGCTGAGGCAATAGACAATCCCGCTCTCGCCCTTATGGCCAGACAGAAAATCGAGCAACTGCTCGCGCGGCTTGTCGCGCTCGACGATGGAATAGGAAATGTTGGGCCGGTCGAACGAGGTGGTAAACACCCGCGCCTGCTCGAGCCCCAGCCGCTCGATGATATCCTCGCGCGTCGTCGGATCGGCCGTGGCGGTCAGCGCAATGCGCGGCACGCCGGGATAGAGTTCGACCAGATGAATGAGCTCGCGATATTCGGGCCGGAAATCATGCCCCCACTGGCTCACGCAGTGCGCCTCGTCGATGGCAAAGAGCGAAATATCGACGCCCGAAAGCATATTGGCAAAGCCCGGCGTTGCCACGCGTTCGGGCGCCACATAGAGGAGATCGAGCTCCCCGCGCCGCAATTTGCGCCGGACTTCGGCCGATTCTTCTGCCGAGAGCGAAGAGTTCAGCGCCGCCGCCGCTACCCCAGCCTGGCGCAGCGCCTCGACCTGGTCGCGCATCAGTGCAATCAGCGGCGAGACAACAATGCCCACACCATGCCGGCAGATGGCCGGGATCTGGAAGCACATGGATTTGCCGGCGCCGGTGGGAAACAACACCACCGCGTCGCCCCCCTCGACCAGGTGGTCGATCACCTCGCCCTGCTGGCCACGAAACCCCTTGTGGCCAAAAATATCGCGCAACACCGCCAGCGACGACGGCCGCTCGGGGCGTTGGGGCGAAAACAGATCGTATGATTCAATGGCGTCCACGCACCCCTTGAATCATGCAGGCCGCGGCCTTGCAACATCACAAAGCCGCCAACCCCATCAATGCTGGGCAGAATGCTCGGCGTTGCGCTTGCGTGTCGCAGCGGCCTTCTTGGCGGAGGCCGATCGCTCGGCCGCAGAGCGGCTGGCCGAGGCCTCGCCACCCTTCTTGCCGCCTTTGTGCGATGCGGGGTGTCCCGTGTCCTTGCCGCGGCCCGATCCGGATTTCTTGCCGCCGCCATCGTCCTTGTTGACAGTCGCCCAGGCCCGGCTTTCGGCCTCATCCTTGGACACGCCCTTTTTCTCGTAGCCTTCCTCGATATGCGCGGCCTTGCGCTTCTGCTTGTCGGTATAGGCGCTCTTGTCACCCTGGGGCATATTCGCCTCCTCCTCTTCAAGGAAACGGAAGGGCGCGCGGATGGGATAGAGGCTCGGCTGCCATTTCGTTGGCCGGGCGGGGAAACCGGAAAAACCCATCCCGTTCCTCATGCCATCGCGTCCGGCTGACACGCGTCACCCTTCGCGAGGAGATAATGAACGGCAAGCCGGGGGGTTGCGCCGGCCGACTTTACATAAACCCAGGCTAGCGCAGCGGCTGGCTGAGAAAGGCCGAGCCCTTGAGCACGAAACGCCAGGGCGTTTCCGCTCCCTTGGTGATGCCGATCCGTGTTCCGGTCGCCACCTCGCCCGCTTGTCTTCGCGCCGTGATCGAGAAGGGCGGGGCGTCGAGCGCCAATCCATTCTGGCCGAGATCCAGCCCCAGCGCCTGGGCCAGTTTCCCCGGTCCGGAGCACAGCTGCTTCTCGCTGACCCCGCCCCGCCGCTCATGCATTTGCGCCAGTCCCTCCGTGGGCCGCAACGCGCGGATCAAGACGGCGCTGCCCGGCCGGCAGACGAAGTTGAGGCAATAATGAATGCCATAGATCTTGTAGACATAGGCATGCCCCGCCGGCCCGAACATGGCGGCATTGCGCGGCGTCGGCCCCCGAAAACTATGCGAGGCCGGATCGCTCTCGTCATAGGCCTCCACCTCGACGATCTCGCCCCCAACGCCATCGACCAGCAATGTCGCGCCGATCAGTTCAGGCGCAATGTCGAGGACAGGGCGATCGAAGAAGGATTTTTGGATTTTTGCCATTGTGTCAGACCGAGCTTATAACCCCCCGCTTTGCTGGAGCTTCCCCAGACACTCCGGCTTCCCTCGGGCTTGACCCGAGGGCCATTCAGCAAGCCTCTACGTGATGTTTGTGCAAGCAACCAGAGGCCCTCGGGTCAAGCCCGAGGCAAGTCCGGCGATGTCACCACACCCACGATGCGTCCCTCCCCCTACCAGGGGGAGGTTAGGTGGGGGTCTCTCGCCCCAAAAACTATTTCCCCCGCAACACCTCATCGACAAACCGCAAATTCCCCGCCGTCAGCCCGGCGTCCACCGGCAGCAGCGCCCCCGTAATACCCGAGGCCGCATCGGAACATAGAAACACCGCCGCATTGGCCACTTCCACCGGATCGACCATGCGCCCCAGCGGATAATGCGGCAGCACATTGTCGAGCACGCTCGGGTCCGCTTCCAGCCGATGGTCCCAGGCCGGCGTGCGCACCGATCCGGGCGCCACCACATTGGCGCGCACCCCCTGCCCGCCGCGCTCCACGGCAATGGCCTTGGCATAGGCGACGAGGCCTGCCTTGGCCGCCGAATAAGCCGGGTTGCCATAATGGGCGATGGCGTTGACCGAGGAGATGAACACCAGCGCCCCCTTGCCCCTGATCGCCATGGCCGCCACGATCGGATCGGTCAGTGCATAGGCGCCATTGAGGTTGATGGCCATTTCGCTGGCCCAGACGTCGTCATCGACCTGGTCGAGATGCTCTGCCCGGGTAAAGCCGGCATTGGCCACAACCGCATCGGGCGCGCCATGCGCCGAGATATAGGCGTTGATGGTTGCGCGCGTGGCCTTCGCGTCGGCCTGGTCGAAAAGGATCGTATCGGCCAGCGGCAGTCCCTCGAGCGCCCCAGCCTCGCGATCCGCCCCGATCACCTCGGCCCCCGCCTCATGGAATACCCGCACCAGCGAGCGCCCGATTCCCCCGCCCGCACCGGTAATCAGCACGCTTTTGCCATCGAGGCGAAACGGCGATTGTTGTGTTATCATAATCCCTCGCTCTTTGAGGTGCCCAAACACCCCACCCTCACCACTGGCCCTCGCCACTGCCACAATGTCATTCCCGCGAAAGCGGGAACCCCTGTTAACGGAGGTCCCCGCTTTCGCGGGGATGACACGGAGCGAAAACGGTCACCCAGCACTCAAAGCAAATGCAACGGCAAAACCCCTCACGGCCCCTTATAGGCCACGAGATCGATCTCGACCTTGCAGTCCACCATCATCCGGCTCTGCACGCAGGCGCGCGCTGGCGGGTGCTCGCCGAAATAGCTTTTGTAGACGCCGTTAAAACTCCAGAAATCGCGCGGATCGTCGAGCCACACGCCCACCCGCACCACATGCTCGAGCCC
The DNA here is from genome assembly GCF_029201545.1 of Devosia sp. FJ2-5-3. Lineage (NCBI taxonomy): Bacteria > Pseudomonadati > Pseudomonadota > Alphaproteobacteria > Hyphomicrobiales > Devosiaceae > Devosia > Devosia sp. FJ2-5-3. Next base: position 4,034,444 of record NZ_CP104007.1, read on the forward strand.
GTAATCGGCCTCTTTCAAGATCGCGAGCAGGTTCTGGATGGTCAGGTGCGTCTCATCGACGATGTTCCCCTTGACGATCTCGCCGTCCTTCATCGCCACCTGGCCCGATACATAGAGCCAGCCCCCCGCCTCCACCGCGCGCGCAAAAGGCAGGCTCTGGCCACCCGCACCGGCTTTTTCGGCACCATAACGCTTGATCGGCATGCTTCTCCCCCGTCATTCTGAAATTGAATTTCTTTTATCACCCCGATTGCAGGGTTTTTGAAGGTGTTTTGCCATGAGGGCGGCCTCACAATGTAAATTTCTTACGTGATCCCGCGGCGATCTTCGTGTTAGCCTCGGCTTCCAGCCCCCGCCCACCCCCCAAGATTGTCGGATTTGACCGTTGCGCGTTTTCACCGCCGCCCTCGCCACCGAAACCAACACATTTTCGCCCATCGCCATCGATCGACGCGCCTTTGCGGCCTCGCTCGATGCCGGTCCGGGCGAACATCCGGAAACGCCGACTCTCTGCACCGCGCCGATCACAATCGGCCGCGAGATATGCGCGCGCGAAAATTGGACACTTATCGAGGGCAGCGCCAGCTGGGCCGACCCGGCTGGCCTTGTCGCCCGCGCCACCTATGAGGAAATGCGCGACGCCATTCTCGATCAGCTGCGCGCCGCCCTGCCGGTCAATGCCGTCGTCATGGGCCTTCACGGCGCCATGGTCGCCCAGGGTTATGATGATCCCGAAGGCGATCTCCTCACGCGCATGCGCGAGATTGTCGGGCCGGACATCCTCATCTGCGCCGAACTCGACCCGCACAGTCACCTCACCGCCAAGCGCGCGGCAGCGGCTGATTTCTTCGTCTACTTCAAGGAATTCCCGCATACCGATTTCGTCGATCGGGCCCGCGACCTCTGGGACATCGCCGTGCGCACCCTCAAGGGCGAGGTCAAACCGGTGATGAGCATTTTCGATTGCCGCATGATCGACGTGTTCCCCACCTCCAAGCAGCCGATGCGCGGGTTCGTCGACAAGATCATGGCGCTCGAAAAATCCGAGCCGGGCCTGCTCTCCCTTTCCGTCGTCCATGGCTTTATGGCCGGTGACGTGCCGGAAATGGGCACGAAAATGGTCGCCATCACCGACAATGCCAAGGCACAGGGCGATGAACTCGCCGAAAAGCTCGGGCGCGAGCTCTACGCCATGCGCGGCACCTTCATGGTCGAGCAGGTCACTGCCGCAACGGCCGTCGACATCGCCCTGTCGGCCCAAAAGGGCCCGGTGGTCATCGCCGATGTCTGGGACAATCCCGGCGGCGGCACGGCGGGCGACGCCACTGTCATCCTCGCCGAGTTGATCGCCCGCGACGCCCAGAACGTCGCGGTCGGCACCATCTGGGACCCGATCGCGGTCCAGATCTGCTTTGCGGCCGGAGAAGGCGCTGAGATCGCCCTGCGCTTCGGCGCCAAATCGGCCCCCGATACCGGCAGCCCCATCGACCAGCGCGTGATCGTCAAAAAACTCGTCCGCGACGCCCAGATGCGCTTCGGCGAGAGCTTTGCCCCCTTCGGCGACGCCGCCCTCATAAGCTTTGGCGGCATCGAGGTCATCCTCAATTCCACCCGCGCCCAGAGCTTTGACCCCAGCCTCTTTTCAGCCCTCGGCGTCGAGCCGACCGAAAAGAAGATCCTCCTCATCAAGTCGACCAACCACTTTTACGCGGCCTTCTCCAAGATCGCTTCCGAGATCATCTACTGCTCCGCCGGCAAGGCCTACCCCAACCGCCCCGCAGAGACGAATTATCGCAAGGCGCCCAAAACCATCTGGCCGATGGTGGATGATCCGTGGGCGGTGTGAAGTTGCCGGAGCTACAGATGTACCAGATCTACCAGCTCTACCAGCTCCATCGTCCCCTCTCCCCTCAGGGGAGAGGGTCAGGGTGAGGGGTGAAGGCCCATCAGAAAGACGCGGCGCTCTTAATCTGCACTTCTTCTCTCCGACCTCACACAATGTCATTCCCGCGAACGCGGGAACCCCGGTTAACGGAGGTCCCCGCTTGCGCGGGGATGACATCGGGGAAGGGGACGCTTCGGTCACACCCCAACGCCCTCGGCTCCATCGCCTCCCTCCCCCTCCGTGGGGAGGGATCAAGGGTGGGGGGACAAGAGCCATGAGCCATTATGTGCCGACCCAAAGCCACCCCCACCTAACCTCCCCCTGGAGAAGGGGGAGGAATGGAACGTGCGTGTTCGGAATTCGGAGAGCCACGGGCCAGTCCCTCCCCCTATCAGGGGGAGGCCAGGAGGGGGTTCTTTTGCTCAGCCAAGTACCAGGCTTCCTCGGGTCAGGCCCGAGGGAAGCACCGTGCGCGCGAGGGAGAGCAGGGCCAAATCCGCACCCGCCGCCGCCAAATGCTAACATCCTGCTAACCAATTCTGCCCAAGTGCGACCGAAAACTCACTCCGCCGCCCAGTGCCCGTACATGATCGGCATCAGCCCCACGAGCGCCTTGAACCGCTCATAATTCTTCCGCTCCGGCAGCGTCCATCCGGCCTCCGCCACCGCGGAAAGCCGTGGGAAAACAAGGCGATCGAAGATGGCGCGGTCGGTCATGCTCTCCGACCATATGCAGCTTTGTACCCCCAAGAGATGCTGCAGCCCCTTTTCAGAGAAACCAGCCCGCGCCTCGAACTCATAAGTCTCCTGCGGACCAGACCAGCCGGCCCAGCCGGCGCCCGGTTCGGCCCAGGAAATTCCATTAGCCATATCAAGGTAATAGCGCTGTCCCGGGGACACGACGATGTCGAATCCGCGCTCGGCAAGCGCGGCGTTGATCTCCACATTGCGCCAGCCGATGACATAGGACTTGTCCTTGTCCACCGCGTCGCCATGGGCCGCTTCTTCCCAGCCGCCGGTGATCGCGCCCTTCCTTGAAATATAGTCGTGCACCCGCCGGATGAACGCCGCCTGCAGGATGGCCGTGGGCGAGCCTTCGATCTCGTCGGCCCCGTGATGATTGCCTAACTGGTTGAATTGGCTCTCATGTTTGGCGCGCATTGCCGGGCCGGCCAGCTTTTCCAGCATGTCCAGGGCCAGCGGTGATCCCGACCAGGCCGCCAGCGGCACTTCGTCGGCGCCGAGGTGGAAAATACCCGAAGGGAAGATTTCGAGCACTTCGTCGATCACCGTTTCGACGAATTTATACACGGGCTCATGGGCCGGGTTTAGACTGTTGTTCGGAAAGCCCTGGACCGACTGGTATTCGCCCGTCTCATTGGGGTCGCGCAATTCAGGGAGGGCCTGCAGCGCCGCGTAGAAATGGCCGGGCATGTCGACTTCGGGGATAACGCTAATAGATAGGCTCTCGGCCAGCGCCACGATGCCCCGCATCACATCCTTGGTGTAATAGCCGCCGGTCGGTTGCGGACCCGAACCGAGCAATGGCGGCAAGGCCTTACCGTGGCCGCGCCAGGCAGCGATCTCGGTCAGGGCGGGATAGGCCGATATTTCGATGCGCCAGGCCTCGTCCTCGGTGAGGTGCCAGTGGAACTTATTCATCTTGTTCCACGCCATGATCTGGATCAGGCGGCTGACTTCGGCACCGGTATAGAACTGCCGCGCCACATCCAAGTGACTGCCACGGAACGAAAATCCTGGTTCGTCCTCGATCCGCCCGCCCGTGGGCCAGGTAAAGGTCGCCGGATGCAGCCGCGCCCCGCGCAACATATGCCCCAGCGTCACAAGGCCATAGAAGAACCCGTGGCGGGTCGCTGCCGAGATGGTGGCGATGTTCTCGGCAAATTCGATTTCATAGGCTTCCTCACCCAATCCATCCTTGGCCACGAGATGCACCGGCATGCCTGCCTCGGCGGCCGGGCGGACCAGCGCTTCCACCGGAAAGAGGTCCGCGACAAGGCTGGAAAACCCAGCAACGGCAAGGCTTGCCGCTTCCCCAACCGGCTTCAGATCAAGACCAGCCGGAGCAATCCGATTGCCGCTCGTCGCCACCGATTTCGGCCAGGGGATGATCGAATGCGACACCGGTGCCCGGGCAGGCACCGGGAATTTTGCCGCGCCCTTGAGGAGGGGCGAGTTGTGGCCCTTGCCCGCTGTAGGAGCCGTCGGGATGGTGATGACGCGACCATCTTCCAACACGACATAGGCCGCATTGGCGCCGTCGCTCCAGTGCCGAAGGCCATAGGAGAGGCCGCGCGCAGTCGCCGTCCAGGTCTCGCCCGGATTCAGCACAAAACCGTCAGGCGGCGCGATAAGCGTATGATTGGACAGGCGTTTCAGGAGCTTGCCATTTTCCAGCGTCGCATGGGGATCGACGCGCGCCGGTCCGGAAAAGCCCAGCTGGAAGTTTGCCGCAGGCGCGTCACCAGTATTGGTCAGCTCCAGTCCGTAGCCGAGCGGCTCGCTATCGGTCGCAGGCGTCCAGGTGGTGACGAGGGAGAAAGAAGCAGACATCTTGGGGTCCTGTAAGTTTCCCGAATGGGTTCAATCGCCTAGGGGCTGGGCGTCGTCGCCGTCGCGATTGACGACGAGCTGGTGTTTGATCCGGCGCATGCTGGCGATAGCCGGCGTGCCGAGGCGGGTCGCCACGGTCTGCGCCAGAATGTCGACCATGGCGAGAAAGGCGTAGCGCCCGGGCGTCGGGCGCAAGATGTCGGTATTTTCATGCCAGTGGACGGGGATAAGAATATCGGCGGCGTGGGCAACCATGGAATTGCCCCGCGTTATCGCGATCCGCCGCAAACCATATTCCCCGGCAACGGCCAGCGCCTTGGCCAGTTGGACATTGTTGCCCGAGAGCGAGAAGGCGAGGACCACAGTCCCGGCTGGGGCCGAGGCCGCGCGCATCAATTGGAGCTGATGGTCAAGCGTCGAGGCCACCTTGATCCCGAGGCGGAAAAGCCGGGTTTCGGTTTCGCCCGCCAGCATGGAGGACGCACCACCCGAGCCATAGGCCAGCACATAACTTGCGCCGGCCACAGCTTCGGCGGCCCGATCCATGGCGTCGTAGTCGAGTTTTTCAAAGCTCTGATAGATGGTTGCCTGGATGCCGTTGACGACGCCCTGGGCGATGTCGCGCACATCGACAGGGCCGGCCGTGGGGGCCAGATAGCGCTGGCCGACAAAGCGCGACTGGGCCAGCCGCACCTTGAAATCGGCGTAACTGTCGCAACCGAGGCGTCTGCAGAACCGCGTTACCGTCGGCGGCGACACCTCGGCCTGGGCTGCCAGATCGACAATGCTCATCTTGAGGACGCTATCGACATCGGACAGCACGATCTCAGTCAGGGCCCGTTCAGAACGGGTGAACCCGTCCTTTTCCGACTGCAACAACCCAACAATGTCCAACATGGCGTTTTCCTCCGCCCGCATCCGTTCATGCGATCAGGACATAAATGAAAATGATGGCCCCACAAGCCTTTGTGCCGGCAAGCCCTTTAGTAGATCGCCAGGCCCCGCTGATCGAAGAGATGCGCCCGATCGATGGCGAAGCCCATGCGAACAGTTTTTCCGTCCACCAGATCCGGATTGCCTTCGAAGAGACCGATGAAATTCTCTCCACCCGCCAGGGTGGAATAGGTGATGGTGTGGATGCCCAGCTGCTCGACGATATTGGGCGTCGTCTCCAGGGTAAAATCCCCTTGCCCGAGACCCATATGTTCCGGCCGGATGCCGAGTGTCACCTCCTGGCCGGCCACGTCCGTGCTTGTCCGCGGCAAGACAATGGTGCCCAGGCTCCCCAGATCCACGGTGATTTTGGCACCGTCGGCGCTGCGGACCCTGCCGTTGATGAAATTCATCTTCGGGCTACCGATGAAGCCGGCGACGAAGAGATTGTCGGGCTTGTGATACAGCTCGAGCGGCGAGCCGACCTGGCTGATTTCGCCGGCGTTGAGCACCACGATCTTGTCGGCCATGGTCATGGCTTCGATCTGGTCGTGGGTCACATAGATCATGGTCGAACCGAGCCGCTTGTGCAGTTCCATCAGCTCGATGCGCATCTCCGAGCGAAGCGCGGCGTCGAGGTTGGAGAGCGGTTCGTCGAATAGGAAGATCTTGGGCTGGCGGACGATGGCCCGGCCAATGGCGACGCGCTGGCGCTGCCCGCCGGAAAGTTGGCCGGGACGATGCTGCAGGCGGCTTTCAAGCTGCAAAACCTTAGCGGCGGCCGAAACGCGCTTGTCGACCTCGGCCTGCGGCAGCTTTTCGACGCGCAGCGGGAAGGCGATGTTTTCGTAGACGCTCATATGGGGATAGAGCGCATAGGACTGGAACACCATGGCGATGCCGCGCTGGACGGGTGGCAGATCGTTAACCACCCGGCCTCCGATCTCGATCTCGCCGGCGGAGACATCCTCCAGCCCCGCGATCATGCGCAGCAAGGTGGACTTGCCGCAGCCCGACGGTCCCACGAAGACAACGAACTCGCCCTCGGCGACGTCCAGATCGATGCCCTTGATGATACGGGCCTCATTGAACGATTTTTCGAGGTTTTTGAGGCTCAGTTGCGACATGCTGCGTCTCCCGGCGCGGAAAATTGGTGGTGCCGCCGCCCATGGGAGGGCGACGGCAAGGTCAGGAGGACCTTTACTTGTACTGTTCAAGCTCGGAAGCGGCGCGCTCCAGGGCGGCCTGAGGCTCGGCCTGGCCGGTGACGACAGACTGGACCATTTCGATCATGACGTTCTGCAGGCCGATATAGTCGTTGAACAGCGGCTCTGGGCCACCATATTCGATGCCGTCCAGGAACGGCTTCCAATAGGGCTTTTCGGCCAGGAGGTCGGCGGTGTTGGGTTCAAGCGGACGCAGCGGGGTCAGGCCCTGGGCCATCTCGGCATCCCACTGGCGCTGGCCGTCGGTGAGGAATTTGGCGAGGCTGGTGGCCTGCTCTTCGACGCCGGTGCCCTTGAAGATGGCGAGGGCATCGGTGATCAGCAGCGTACCGGGACCCTTGGCGTCGGGACCGAGCGGCAGATTGGCCACGCCCCAGTTCATGCCGGCTTCCTCGGCGCGCAGGGCGGCACCGGGGGAGGCCTCGATCATGGCAACGCCGCCATCGAGCCAGATGGCACGGACTTCATTCTGTTCGTAGGCGGTCGGGCCTTCTTCGGAATAGGGGGTGATGTCCTTGAGCGCCTGGAGAGCGGCGAGGACCTGCGGCGAGTTGATGGTGATGTTGCCATCGGCATCGATCACCTGGCCGTCATTGGTGTAAACCCAGTGGAGGAACTGGTGCATGGTGTTGTCGAAGGTCTTGGCGACGAGGCCATAGCCCGCGGCATCGGTGTTTTCAGTGATCTGCTTGGCGAAAGCGATCTTTTCTTCCCATGTCTTGGGCGGAGTTTCGGGATCAAGACCGGCCTCTTCGAACAGATCCTTGTTCCAGAACAGCGCCTTGGTCGAAAAGGCGACCGGCACGCCCCACTGGGTGCCGTCGAAGGTCACGGTATCGGGGACGTAATTGTAGTAGGCAGCCTTTTCCTCGTCAGTCATCGGCACGGGGACGATGAGGTCGTTCATGGCGAACTGCTTGAGCGTGCGCGATCCGACATAGGCCAGCGCAACCGGCGTGCCGGCGGCGGCAAGCGTGGTCACCTTGTCCTGGCACTGGCCCCAGCCCACGATTTCCGGGACAACTTTGAAACCGGGATTGGCCGCTTCCCACTCCGCGAAGCTTTCGGCATAGCCGGCGGTGAGTTCGTCGCCGCAATTGATGAAGGCGATTTCCTTCACGTCCTGGGCGTAAGCAGCCGGGGCGGCGCTGGCCAGTGCCAGCAGCGATACGGCCATCAAACCGATTGTCTTTTGCACTTGTTAGTCTCCCTTGAATGAGGCCCCCTCGGGCCCTTACTGCTTCACGGCTCCGGCGGTGAGACCGGCGACGAGGTAGCGCTGCAGGAACACGATGACGATCATGACCGGCAGGATTCCGACGAAAGACGCCGCCATCAGCTCGTTCCAGATCACCTCCTGCTTGCCGAAGAAGGCGAAGAGGCCGATCGGCAGGGGCATGAATTCGGTCTTGGAGTTGAAGGTCAGCGCAAAGATGAATTGCTGGGCATAGGCGCCGATGAAGGTCATGATCGCCACCACCACGATGCCCGGCATCGCCAGCGGCAGGATCACCCGGCGCAAAGTATAAAGGCGACTGGCGCCATCGACCCAGGCCGCCTCGTCCAGCTCGCGCGGAATGCGCAGCATATAGGTGCGCAAGAGCCAGATGGATGACGGGATGAGGAAGGCCGCGCCCGGCACGATCATGGCCCAATAGGAATTGAGCAGTCCCAGCGTCCGCATCAGGCGGAAAAGCGGGATCAGCAGCACTGCGCCGGAGAACATGTTGACCGCGAGGAACCCGCCCAGCATCAGGCCCGCGCCGGCGAAATTGAAGCGGGCGAAGGCATAGGCCGCCGGCACCACGATGACGACGACGATCAGCGTCACCACGGCCGAGATGAAGAAGGAATTGAAAATGTGCAGGCCGAGCGCCGGCACTGAAGTCCACATGGAGACATAGGCGTCGAAGGACCAGGTCTTGGGAATGAAGCTGTAGGGCCGCGAAAACAGCTGCGCCAGCGGCTTCAGCGACACGAGGAACCCTTCGATGAAGGGCGCCAGCACGAAGAACAGGAACACGGCAAGGCCGGCATAGAGAGCTGCCACTTCGTACCATTTGTAGCGGTCGATCATGGCTTTGGCAGAGCGGGTTCTGGCTTTTGGCCTCACGCTTGCCGGGCTGTCGACGGCGGCAATTTCGGTCGAGCGGGCGACGTCGGTCATTTGGCTTCTCCCTGCTGCAGCCTGCGCACGGCGCGGAAGTAGGTGATGCAGAAAATGGTCACGAAGATCGAGATCACCACGGCGCGCGCGGCGCCCTCGCCATATTTGCGGGAGCCCATGGCTGTCTTGTAGGTGTCGATGATCATGGTCGTGGTCGACCCCGAGGGACCGCCCTGGGTCAGGATCCAGATGATGTCGAAGGAATTGAAGGTGGCAATGAGCGAGAGCAGGCTCATGGTGATGATTGCCGGCACCATCAGCGGCACGGTGATGCGGCGGAAGCGGTAGAAGCGCCCGGCACCATCGGTCCAGGCTGCCTCGTAGAGATCCTTCGGGATCGACTGCATGGCGGCGAGGAAATAGATCGTAACCATGGGGACGCCGATCCACACGTCGGTGACGATGGTGGCCCAGAACGCCGTGTTGCCATAGGCGAGGAAAGCGATCGGGCCGTTGGTCAGGCCGAAGTTCTGCAACAGGCCCGAGATCATCCCGAACTGGCCGTTATACATCCAGCCCCACATGAAGATGCCGATGGCCATGGGCACGATCCAGGGCGGCATGGTGAGGATGCGGAAGAGCGTCTGACCGGGAATGGCGGCGTTGAGCAGCACCGCCCCGCACATGCCAATCACCATCTTCATGGACACCGAGAAGAAGGTCCAGATGAAGGTGCGGATGATCACCTCGGTGAAGTTTCCGGCACCGAAAATGCGCTGGTAATTGGCCCAGCCGACGAAGTCGTATTCCTGGCGCAGCGAGGCATTGGTGAAGGAGAGAACGATCGTGTCGAACAGCGGATAGGCGACGATCGTCAGGATGTAGATCAGGGCCGGAGCCAGCAGGGCGAATGCGAAGAGGGTGGCGCTTCTGGTGCTGGTCATTGCCTTGTCTCCTTCAGCTCGACCGGCCCAGGGCAGCATCGAAGCGCTGCCAGATGGGGGTCATGTCGACCACGGATTTGTTGCGCATCGCCTCGTCCATGCAGAGCGCGAGAAGCCCGGCTTCAAGCGCGTCGGTCACTGAAACGGGAAGCGGTACGCCCTCGACGAGATGCTTGAGAATGTCCTCGGCCATCTGCTCATCGGCACCGTAATGCTGTGACAGGGCGGTGCTCTTGTAGGTCTTATCCTCGAGCGTCTGGGACGTGCGACTATCGGTGACTTTGAAGTAATTGCGGACGAAATCGCCCTCGGCCATGCCCTTGGCGCCGATCACCGCGAAACGGCGAAAATCGTCGGGCACGTTGATATTGGTGTGAAAGGTCAGCGCCGCGCCGTTTTCGTACTGCACGATGGCGGTCTGGAAGTCGATGATGTCGCCATCACTGTCGAAGACCTTGTCCGAGCCCTGCCAGCCGGAAGGCTTGCGGTGATAGACTTCGAGGTCATTGGCGCCGGTGGTTTGAGGGGCATTTTCCGGAACGAAGCTGCGTCGACCACCAAAACTGGCGACGAAGCGCGGGCGGCACCCCATAACGCCATTATAGAGATCGAGGTCGTGGCAGCATTTTTCGAGCATGAAGCTGCCGGCGTATTTTTCGTAGCGGCGCCAGTCCCGCATGAAGAAGGCGCCGTGATAGGGCGGGATGTGCTCGGATGCCTCGATCGAGGCCACGTCGCCAAGCTTGCCTTCAGCCTGCGCCTTGCGAAGATCGACATAGAGCGGGGCGTAACGCAGCACGAGGCCGACCATGACATTGTCGGAGCCGTAGCGGGCAAGCAATTCCGCCAGGGCCAGGGTATCCTCGACCGTGGTGACGACCGGCTTCTCCGTAAAGATCTTGAGGCCACGTTCGAGGCCGATGCGGATATGATCGAGATGGAGATGGTTGGGCGAACCCACCATCAGGAGGTCCAGATTTTCCGTGTCGAGCAGCGCCTCGAGGCTTTCATAGGCCTGACCGACGGGAACATTGTGCTCGACGGCATAGGGGAGGCCGGCCGGATCGGGATCGACATAGCCGACCACCTGGAATTCGCTGCTGGCCGCAGAAAAAATCCGCGCCAGATAGCCCAAGCGATAGCCAAGCCCGATAATCCCGACGCGCATATATACCCACCCTGTTTCTCGCCAATCTCTTCCGGATCGGTCGCGATTTCTGTAAACGATTTTCAAGACTAGGCGGCTTATTGTCGCAATGTCAACACAGATTCAATACCTTCACAATACCAATTTAAGCCACGCCCGGGCGATGCCGATTTTCTCAGCATTAAGCTCAGTTTATAGTCTTTTGGCGCAAGACAATTGGCCCGATTGCTCTGGACAAGCGGCGAGCCTTAAAGCAACCTAGCGCAATTGGTATCCATGTGGCCTTTTTCAGAATGGGGCTCAAACATGGGTGTGCTGAAAATTTGATACATTGCGGACAGAGCCGTGCCGCCATGTCGAGGGAGCAAGATGAGCCTGTCTACAAACCCTTTCCCTGACGATGCCGACCGTTCAGCCATCTGGACGATGCTGGTCCCCCGCGACATCGCCGCCTATATCGCCGCCGACTGGTCGATGGTGGAAGGCGACTTCCTCGCCGATGATTTCATGGGCATTGATGGGAATAAGAAGGGTAATCCCGACGGCTGGACCATCAGCTATCCGACCCTTGAAGCCTATCGCGACGAATGGTTGCGCCAGGCGCGCGAGGGCCAGTCCGTGCAATATGCCGAGGACCAGGAAGCGGGTATTCATCGCGCCACCAGTCTCACCGAGATCGAGATCAAAGGTGATCGTGCCGTGGCCCACAAGAAGTTCGACGGCGAAATCCGCCGCACCGATGGCGGCAAAGACGTCCTCAACTGGCAGACCATCTATTTTTGCCGCAAGGTCGAGGGCGCCTGGAAGCTCACCGGCTTTGTCGGTTACCTGCCCTACCCCATGGGCGGGACCCTCTAGGACCCAATCCCGCCCGCGTCCGGCGCTCCGATTGGGCGCCGGACAACGGCCAGCATTCCGGAATTGCACGAATGGCCGCCGTTCCCCGCCTCGATCCGCAGCGACTGACCATGCTGGCGTTCTTCCTCCAGCCGATTGCCTTTGGCTCGTGGTTGCCGCGCATTCCTGAAATTCAGGCCGGCCTCGGGCTAGGCCCCGCCGCACTGGCTGTAGCCCTTCTGGGCATGCCGGTCGGCACGCTTCTCACTTTGCCTTTCGCCGGTCCGCTTGTCGGGCGGATTGGCGGTCGAGCCGCGATCATTGCCGGTTTTGTGTTCTATTCCATCGCGGTGTGCCTGCCGGCGCTCGCCCCGGACGCGTTCTGGCTGTTCGTGGCACTGGTCCTGGCGGGGTCTTCCATCTCTTTTGTCGAACTCGGCCTGAACGTGCAGGCCGACCTCGTGGAAAAATCCACCGGCTCGCTGATCATGAACACCTCCCATGGCTGCTGGTCACTCGGCATCATGGCGGGCAGCCTCATCGGATCCGCATTGGCCGGCTTTGGCCTCCCGCCGAACCTTGCAATCCCGCTGATCAGCCTGGCGGTTCTGCCCATAGCCCTGGGCACGGGCAAGGCATTGCCCGCTCTCTGGGATGCCCCGGCATCCGCGCCATCAAGCAAATCGGCCTGGTCCATGCCAAGCTGGCCGCTGATCGGCATCTGCGCCTTTGTCTTCGGCATCGCCATGACAGAGGGCGCCATGGCCGATTGGTCGGCCATTTTCCTCCGCGATGCCGTGGGTGCAGAGGCCGGCGCGGTCGGGCTCGGATATTCGGTATTTGCCATGTTCGTGGCAGCGGGCCGCTTCGGCGGCGACCACCTCAAGCGCCGCCTCGGCGCGATCAACACGGCCAGGCTCTGCGGCGCGCTGGCCGTCCTCGGCAGCGTGGCCATCTACATGGCGCCGAACTTCGCCCTTGCGCTGACTGGATTTGGCATTCTCGGGATCGGTGTTTCCGTCGGCTTTCCACTGGCCGTCACCGCCGCGGCAAGCCTCGGAGACCGCGCCGCTTCGGCCAATGTCGCCGTATTGTCCTTTGTAGCCCTCACAGGCTTCCTCGTGGGACCGCCAATGATCGGGTTCATCGCCGAACATTTCGACATTCGCGCCGGCATTGCCTGCGTCATCCCCGTCCTGATCGTCAGCCTGCTCCTTGCCGGCCGCCTCAGGCCGCGTGCCGCGCCTTCCTCAGCCATCTCAACCGCCCAGACATTGGGAGCGTGATCCATGCGCATTGCCGTCGCCGGCCTGCACACAGAATGCAGCACCTATAATCCGGTGCTCGCGCGCGAAGCCGATTTTCGCGTGCTGCGCGGCCCCTCCATGCTCAAGGACGGCTATTTCGACTTTCTCACCCATTTCCCCGCCGACTTCGTCACCATACTGCATGCGCGCGCAATTGCCGGTGGGCCGGTGGAGCGGACTCTCTACCAGCGCTGGAAGGGCGAAATCCTCAAAGGGCTGAGGGCCGCCATGCCCCTGGACGGGGTTTATCTGGCCCTCCACGGCGCCATGTTCGTCGACGGCATGTTCGACGCCGAGGGTGATTTGATTTCGGCGGTTCGGGAAGTTGTCGGACCGGATGCCATCATCGCCGCGAGCTACGACCTGCACGGCAATGTCAGCCAGCGGATCATCGATAATCTCGACATTTTCTCCACCTATCGTACCGCCCCGCATATCGACGTGCCGGACACGATGCGCCGGGCCGTGACCATGCTGGTCCGGGCGATCTCGACCGGCGTGCGACCCGGTCTCATCTGGGCCCCGGTGCCGGTCTTGCTGCCGGGCGAGCGCACCTCGACCCAGGACGAGCCGGCCCGCAGTTTTTACGCGCAACTCCACCAAGTCGAGGAGCCTTCAGGCATCTGGGATGCCTCGTTTCAGGTGGGATATGTCTGGGCCGACGAGCCGCGCGCCACGGCCTGCGCAGTCATCACCGGCACTGACAGGGTGGCGATGGAAAGGGCGTCAGTCCGGCTTGCACAGCACTATTGGGATCTGCGCGACCAATTCGTCTTCGGCATGGAAACCGGATCGATAAAAGAGTGCGTGGCTCGGGCGGTGGCGAGCCAGACGAGGCCGGTCGTGCTGGCCGAATCGGGCGACAACCCCACCGGCGGTGGCGTCGGAGACCGGGCGGAAATGCTCAGCGCCCTTATCGATGCGGGCGCAAAAGAGACGATCTTTGCCGGCATTGCCGATGCAGCTGCGACGGAGGCGGCCTATGCAGCAGGCTTGGGCGGACAGTTGAGCCTCAAAATCGGCGCCAGCCTCGATCCATCAAGCCAGCCGGCAGGCGTGGATGCCAAAGTGGCCTGTCTGCTCCCGACAGAAGACACGCGCCTCCGCGAAGCCGTGCTGCGGATTGGCGGGATCGACCTCGTGGTCACAACTCGGCGACGGCCCTTTCACAATATCGCCGATTTCACCCGGCTCGGACTCGATCCCCATGGGGCCAGGATCATCGCCGTCAAATCCGGCTATCTCTCGCCCGAACTCGGGCCCATCGCCAATCCGGGCCTGATAGCGCTGTCGCCCGGGGTCGTCGATCAATTCGTCGAACGCACAGAGCGGCTACACACACCGCAGCCCAGCTTCCCGTTCGATCGGGATTTCGACTATACGCCCCGGCCCCACCGGTCTGCCCGCTTCCCCTAGCGCCGGCAAGTGCTTGCCCCAACCTTGCGCTTTCGCTAATCACGACAGGATAGCGAAGGCTCCCCATGACCACCTCCATGCGTCAGGCTCAGATCGTCGAGCTCGCCCGGCAAAAGGGTGGGGTCAGCGTCGAGCAATTGGTGGCGCTGTTCGGCGTCACGGCACAAACCGTGCGCAAGGATCTCAACGTCCTCTGCCGTCGCGGCGTCCTCAAGCGGACCCATGGCGGCGCCATCCACCCCTCGGGCGTTGAGAACATGGAATATGAAGCGCGCCGGCAGATCGCCACCACAGAAAAGCAGGCCATAGGCCGCGCCGCTGCGCAGATCATCCCGGACGATGCCTCTCTCTTCATCAATATCGGCACCACCACCGAGGCGGTCAGCCAAGCTCTCAGCACCCATCACGGGCTGATGGTCATCACCAACAATATCAACGTTGCCAATCGCCTGCGCCTCGCCCCGGGAATTGAAGTGGTGATTGCCGGTGGGGTGGTGCGCCCTTCCGATGGCGGCATTGTCGGCGAGGCCGCGGTCGACTTTATCCGCCAGTTCAAGGTGGACTTTGCCGTGATCGGGGTTTCCGCAATCGACGCCGATGGGGCGCTGCTGGACTTCGATTATCGCGAGGTCAAAGTGGCCCAGGCAATCATAGCCAATGCAAGGCATGTCATCCTCGTCTCGGACGCCACCAAGTTCACGCGAACCGCCCCAGTACGGATCGGCCATCTTTCCCAGGCCCACAGCTTCATCACCGACTACTGCCCTCACGATTCGATCCGGCGCATCTGCGCCGAGAACGACATCAGACTGATCGAAACCGGCGCCCCGCCGCCTACGGAGAACTAGAATGAATTCTGCCCAAGACGATCTCGCCCGGCGCCTGATTGCTGCACATGAGGGCGGCGAGCCCGTGGGCACGGTGGCGCCCGAACTGGTCCCGACCTCGCTGGAAGAAGTCTATGCACTCCAGGACCGCGTCATCGCTCATGCGGGTGAAATTGGCGGATGGAAGATCATGGCCGGTGGAGAAGGGGAGCCGCTCTGTGCCCCGGTCCCGGCCAGCCGCTATTATGATGAAGGCGCCGAGCTCGATGCCGGCCACCACCGGCTGATCATTGCCGAGGTAGAGTTCGCCGTGAAGCTGGGCGCGGATCTGACGCCGGGCGTTGCAGTCGAACAGGCAATCGCGAGCCTGCATCCGGTGCTCGAATTCATCGCCAATCCCTTCGTGGATCGCGACGCCATGGCGCGCAACCTTCTCTTGGGCGACTTGCAGAGCAACGGAGCCATTGTGGTGGGGCCGGCGCTCGACCGCTCGATCCTCGACAATCTCACTACCCTCAAGGTGGGTCTCGATACAGACGGCAGCACCGTCAAGACGGCCGACACCGGGGCCAGCTGGACCGATGTGGTCGCTGCCCTGGGCTGGCTTGCTCAGCATGCAGCCGCGCGCGGCCTGCCGCTCAGCGCGGGACAAGTGATCATCACGGGCGCGCGCGTGCTTGCTCCGCTTGCCGGTGCCGCCGAGATCGCCGGCACCCTGGGTGCGTGGGGGCGCGTCAGCGCGCGCCTCAAAGCATAAAGTCGACCATGTCGAACTCCATCTCCGCATCTGCCACAGGCGATGATGCGGGGGTGGGCGCTCCCCAGAGGCGTGAATGGATGGTGCGCTCCGCCTCCATTGTATAGCTCTTGCGCAGGACATCGAGCACCTCGGCGAGGGCCGCACCGGGATTTTCCGGTTGTGCGCTGTCCGACATCGCCGCGATCTGCAGAGCGATATCCTGCATCACTTCGGCAAGAGCGGTCTGGCCCTGCATGCCGGACGCTGCCGCCTGCAGGAGCTTGATCACCTTGGGCCCGTCCGAATTGAGGCTGCCAAGCGCCTCTGCGAGGCGGTCGTCGAGCGCGGTGAGCAGGGTCAGAGCATGACTTGCCTGCTGCTCAAGGCGGCCAATCTGGCCGGCATTGTCGCCCGTTGCCGCAGCGCCAAAGGCCTTCGCCAGTTCCGATGACTGGTCGAGTTGGGTCATTGCCGCTTCCGCTGCAACCACGGTTTCGCTGGTCAGCTCCCGCAATTGGGTCGCAATGACGGTCAGGGATGCCCCGCGAGGCCCCAGCTGGGCGCATCGGACGGCTGCGTTGAGGCTGACGAGACGCATGTTTGCCTCGATGTCCTGGACCGCGGCGACGTGCCCCAGCAGCACGCCGACAGTATCGTGGACGGCGGTCGCCACGGTTTCGAGCTTGGATCGCTCGATTTCGCAATCGCGCAGGATTGCGGAGGCCGTCCGCAATTGGGCATTCAGCGCGGCCATCGCAGATGTGCTGCCCTTGTCGCTGCCATACAGGTCCCGGCTACGGTCCATGATGATCGCTGCATCGCTGGCAAGCGCGTCGAGCGCCTGTTCGGCCTGCTGGACCTCCTGGGCGAAATCGGTTGCGGCGCCCGTCAGCTGCGCCTGCTCGAGGGTCGCGAATGCAGCGACCGCGTCTGCCCGATCGTCCTCTGCGATGGCAATATTGCCCACCGCCCTGCCGGAGAGCAAAGCCTCCAGACCATCAAGGGCTGCCTCGACATGTTCGAGCCGCTGACGCGTGGAATCGCCAACCTGCAGGGACATCACCGCGCTGCCGATCCGCCCGACGATCTGGCGTGACACGCGGCTGGTATCGGCGCTGCCTGCCGCTGCCGCCTGTCGCTGGCCGCCAAGGGCCTCGAGCGTGCCCTCCAGGCTACGGGCCAGGGCGGTCAATGTATGGGCATGGCTCTCCTCGAAACGCGCGCGCTGGCTGGCCGCCTTGTCAACCTCGGCGGTAAGCTGCCGGTAGACCTGCGAGAATTCCAGGATGGTCTGGCTGGCTGTCGAGGACAGGGTCGAGATGTCGGTGGTGAAGACTTCGAAATCATCGCTGTCGCCAACGATCCCGGCGGCGGTGACGCGTGCATTGATCGAGACAATGCCCATCATCTTGACCGCGCGGCGGAGATCGCCAATAGGCGATTTTGCAGCAGCCACCACTTCGACGAGCCGGGCCAGGTCGGCTTTCTCCTGGACGAAATTCTCGGAGAGCTCGCGCGCCTTGTCCGCCACCGCCCGAAGCTGGGCTGTGGCCTCCTCGACTTCCGCACCCTCAAGCGCGTTCGGGAGGGCTTCGAACAGGCGGATCAGCTTGTTCAGCATGGTGGCGCCATCGGTCAGGCGGGCGCCGACGGAAACAAAAGCGGATTCGATCTGCTGGCGGGGCTGAGTAAGCGCCTCGGCAAGCGAACGAACGTGATCAGGGGCAGGCAGCCGGGTCATTCGCTGGCTCCGGTTGGGCGTGGCGCGTTGCGGGAAAAGGCGTTGATTTCTGCGGCCATCTTGGTCAGCGGCAGGACGCGAGCGGCGGCGCCGCGCTGGATGGCTTCCTTGGGCATGCCGAAGACAACCGAAGACTCTTCGTCCTGGGCTACGGTGTGGCTGCCCATCTGGCGCATTTCCAAAAGCCCTCGGGCGCCATCGTCACCCATGCCGGTCAGCAGCATTCCCATCGCATTGCGCCCGGCGCTTTGGGCGGTGGAACGGAAGAGAATGTCGACGGAGGGTCGGTGGCGCGAAATGTGGGGGCCTTCGACGATCTTGGTGGTGTAGCGCGAGCCGTTCCGGACCAGCTGCATATGCACATTGCCCGGCGCGATCAGCACGCGGCCGGCGACAACGATATCGCCGTCTTCGGCCTCTTTGACTTCGACGGCGCAGGCCGCGTTGAGGCGGCGCGCAAACGCTCCGGTGAATTTTTCAGGCATGTGCTGCACGATCAGGATGGGCGGGCAATCGGGAGGGAGGGCCACGAGCACTTCGCGGAGGGCTTCGGTTCCCCCCGTCGACGCCCCGATGGCGATCAGCGGATCGGTGACCGGCATGCGGGCAATCATGCTCTCGCGACGCGAATCTGAAAATGGCGGAATAATCGCGTCGGCGGTCAGCTTGGCCTCGACGGTCAGCGCCGGTGCCGTCTTGCGCAGACCACGCAGTTTGGCATGCGCGGCCGCCTTGGCGGCGTCACAGATGCGCATCCGTGATTCCTGGAGGAACTGGGCCGTGTCGACGCGCGGCTTGGCGACAACGTCCACGGCTCCGGCCTCGAGGGCCTGCATCAGCGTGTCCGAACCGGCCTGTGCCAGGCTCGAACAGATCACGACCGGAATCGGCTTCTGGGCCATGATCTTCTTGAGGAAGGTAATGCCGTCCATGCGCGGCAGTTCGATGTCGAGGAAGATGACGTCCGGCACCTCCTGGCGAATGCGCTCGACCGCCACATAGGGGTCGGCCGCCGTCGCCATGACTTCGAGGTCTGGGTCGGCAGCGATGATTTCGCTCAGTGTGGTGCGCACCGAGGCGCTGTCATCAACGATGAGGACACGGATCTTGTTCGAACCGGAGGCAGGCATCCGCAAACTCACAGGCGCTGGAATACGGCAGGAGCAACCTGGCGTACGGGAATGGTGGTGCCGATCATGGACTCGGAATGACCAAGAAGTAGATAACCGCCGGGCCGCAAATGCGCGACGAGCCGCCCGATGACAGCGGCCTGGTCGGCCTTGTCGAAATAGATCAGCACATTGCGCAGGAAGATGATGTCGACGTCCCGGTCATAGGGATAGGCGCTGTCCATGAGGTTGAGCCGCTGGAAGCGCACAAGACGGCGCAGTTCAGGGACGATGCGAACCTCGGTACGCGGCCCGCCCTTGCGCGACCACATGAGGTAGCGCGACTGCATGTCGGGCGGCACCGGCGCGATCTGTTCGGCCGGATAAATGCCACGGCTGCCCTGGGCGAGGACATCGGTCGACACGTCCGTGCCCAGAATGGAAAACCGGAAATTATCCTGCTGCCGCGTCATGTCCGCGAGCACCATCGCAATGGTGTAGGCTTCTGCACCGGTTGAGGCGGCGGCGCTCCACACCTTGAGCAGGGGCCGACGCTCACCGCCCCGAGCCTGGAGCAGGTTGGGCACGAGGGCAGACTGCATCAGGTCGAAATGTTCCGGCTCGCGGAAAAAATCGGTCTTGTTGGTCGTGACCACGTTGATGAGGTAGACAAGTTCCTGATCCAGTCCGCCCTTGCGAAACACATAGTCGCAATAGGCGTCGAAACTGGGCAGGCTCAGTGCGCGCAGACGGCGACGCAACCGCCCCTCCACCATCATGCGTTTGGCAGGCGGCAGACGGATCCCCACCTCCTTGCCGATCAGGGTGGCGATTTTGCCGAAATCGGCATGGCTGAGATGGTCTTCATCCGCCTGGACGAGACGCGCAGTCGACATTTGGCCCAAGATGGCCTCCGCGGGAAGAAGGTCCGCGCCGTGGCGCGGGCCTGTTGAAGTCAGGCGGCTGAAAGAACGGCTTCGGCGCCGAGGAGACGGTCGAGGTCGAGAACCGTCACGAACTCGCCATTCCTCCTGCCGATACCCTCGATGCAATGCCCATCCCAGGCGGCGTTCACCGCCGGCGGAGGATCGAGCTGATCGCTGTCGAGCACTGTCACCTCGAACACGCGGTCGGCCTTGAGGCCCAGCGTCACCGGGCCGGTCGGCCCGTTGATGGCCAGCACGACGATCCGCGTGTTCTCCGTGTCCGGAGCCGGCTCCATGTCAAGGGTCCGACGCAGATCGATCACCGGCACGCCCTGCCCCCGCACATCGATAATGCCGAGAAAATTCGCGGGCGCCCGCGGCAGGCGCGAGATGGTGCGCATGTCCAGGATTTCCTGGACCTTGGTGACGGGCGCAGCGAATTTTTCATCCGCCACTCCCAGGGTCACATATTGGTTTTGATCAGGCATGTCTTGTCTCGCTACGCAACGCTGCGGCTGAAGCCTTCGTCGATCTCGTCCGTGGCATCGTCGAGGGCGAGGTCGAATCCGCCCGCGCCCCCAGTGGCCTTGCCGGCCGGCTTGCGCATATGGGGCGCCGCTGCCAACAGGGCGGACCGAACATCCCGCTTGGCCGGCTTTGCCGCATGGGTCGAAACCGAAACACCGGCCAGGCGGAAATAGCTGATCGCGCTCTGCAATTGCTCGGACTGGCTCGCCAGTTCCTCAGCCGTGGAGGACATTTCCTCGGCGGCGGAGGTGTTTTGCTGGGTCACCTTGTCGAGCTGCTGGATGGCGGTGTTGATCTGTGCGGCACCGGCATTCTGCTCGCGGCTGCCGGCGGAGATCTCTCCCACCAGTTCAGCTGTGCGCTGGATGTCGGGAACCAGCTTGCCCAGCATTTCGCCGGCGGACTGGGCAGCCTTGACGGTCGTACCGGACAGGGTGGAGATCTCTGCGGCAGCGGCCTGGCTGCGTTCTGCAAGCTTGCGCACTTCGGACGCGACCACTGCAAAGCCCCGGCCATGCTCGCCCGCGCGGGCCGCTTCGACGGCTGCGTTGAGCGCCAGGAGATCGGTCTGGCGAGCGATTTCCTGCACGACCATGATCTTTTCGGCGATCGTCTCCATTGCGGAAACGGCACTGTTGACCGCCTGGCCCGAGGCGATGGCGTCGGCAGCGGACTGGCGAGCGATCTTTTCGGTCTGGTTGGCATTGTCGGCGGACTGCTTGATGGTCGCAGCCATTTCTTCCATCGAGGCCGAGGCCTCTTCGGTGGACGAGGCCTGTTCGGTCGCACCCTGGCTCAGCTGTTCAGCGGTGGCGGACATTTCCTGAGCGCCGGCCGACACATTGTTGGCCGACGAAATGGCGTCCGAGATGACCTCGCGCAGCTTGAACACCATGCGCTCGAGCGCAACGCCGAGAGTATCCTTGTCGGACAGACGCTTGGGCTCGACGGTCAAATCGCCGGAGGCGATCTTTTCGGCAATCGCGGCAGAACCGCTGAGGCTTGCAACCATGCGCTGCAGGGCATCGCCAATGACGTCCTTGTCGGAGGCCTTCTTGGGCTCTGCAGAAAGATCGCCGTCGGCAACCTGGCTTGCGATGGCAGCAACGCCGCGCAGGCTCTCCGTGACGTTGTTCACCGTATCGACGAGATCCTTGATCTCGTCATTGCTCTTGACCTCGACGCGCTGGTCGAGATCGCCGAGGGCGACGGCAGTGAGCGCCGTCTTGACGCGATTGAGGCCGCCACTGATGCCGACAACGATAAAGATTGCGGCAAGCGCTGCGACAATCGCCGAACCGACCAACAGGCCGATCAGCATCATCAGGCTGTTCTGGTAGAGGCTCGATGCGTCTTCAGCCGACTTTGCCAGCATGCTGCGCGTGGTCTCGATCATGCCGTCAAGCACGGTGTTGGCTTCACCCGCCAGCACAGCGCCGAGGTTCGCAGCGTCTGCGGCAGCCAGGTCGGCGCGGCTCATGCTCATCGCCACAGCTTTGTCCATGGCGACGACCATGTCGCCATAAGCCGATTCCACGGCAGCAAAGAGGGCAGCTTCCGACGCAGGAATGGCGCGGCGAAGGATCGGCAGGCTTGTGCTGATGGCTTCCAGGCCGGACTGATAGTCGGCATGCCAGCGATCCTGCAATTCGGTGTCCATGGAGGCGAGCAACACGTTTCGCTGCTGGCGGAACATGTCGGACATGGTCAGGAACATGTCCGTGGCGCGCTGATAGGCCGGGAACGCCGAGATGTCTCCCGCCTCGACCTTGGTGGCCAGGGCCGATTTGAGCGCAGTCATGGTCTCCTCAACCCGACCAAGCGTCTCGCTTCCTTCGCTTCGGCTGATCGCCAGCGCCAGGACGTCGCTCTTGATCAGGCCATGCTGCTCGGCGAGCTTTGCAGCATCGTGGAACTCGTTGAATTCTTTCTCGAAAGAGTCGATCGTGCCGTAATTGCTGGGATCGGCATTGGCGCGGAGCCGTACGAGTGAAGTGTTCACCTCGTCGACATCCTCCTGAATGGAGGCCACCATTCCCTGCGCTTCCGCTGCATCGCTGGTCAGCACCAGTGCCCGGGTCCGCGACCCCATGCTCTCGAGGCTGCCCTGGATTTCCATAATCGTCAGGGCGTTGGCGGTGCGCACGTTGACGATGTTGTTCAGAGAGTCGTTGAGATTGCCGAGATTCTGAATGGCAATCAGCATGCTGCCGGCCGACAATGCAACAACTGTCGCAAAGGTAGCCGCCAGCTTGGCCTTGATAGTGATACGCATGAAAGTAAGTGCCCCCTAGGCAGAAAGTGTGGCGCGCCGAGCGCCGTCTACTAATTGGTGGCGCCGCAATGACCCGCGGCGCCAGCGTTCTTCGATCAGGCAGCGCCGCGGCGCGAAAATTCGCCGTCGAGATCATCTGCCCCGCTGTCGAGGTCGAGGTCGAACCCACCCTGGCTCCGGGGGGCCGGCTGTCCCTTCATGTGCGGTGCACTGGCCAGGACGGCGGCGCGCAGATCGCGCTTGGCGCTGCGGGCTGGAGCCCGAGGCGGGGCCAAAGCGGCGACATTCTTGGCGTTCAGCCGGAAATAGCTGATCGCGGACTGCAATTGTTCGGCCTGGCTGGCCAGTTCCTCGGCCGTGGACGACATTTCTTCGGCTGCTGACGTATTCTGCTGGGTGACCTTGTCGAGCTGCTGGATGGCAGTGTTGATCTGGGCGGCTCCGGCATTCTGCTCGCGACTGCCTGCGGAAATTTCTTCGACCAGTTCGGCCGTCCGCTGAATGTCCGGGACCAGCTTGGACAGCATGTCCCCTGCCGATTGTGCGGCCTTGACCGTGGTGCCGGAGAGCGTCGAGATCTCGGCGGCGGCAGCCTGGCTGCGCTCGGCTAGCTTGCGCACTTCGGAAGCCACCACGGCAAAGCCGCGACCATGTTCACCGGCACGTGCCGCTTCGACGGCCGCGTTGAGTGCGAGGAGATCGGTCTGGCGGGCGATTTCCTGCACCACCATGATCTTTTCGGCGATGGTCTGCATGGCGACGACGGCGTTGTTCACGGCATCGCCGGAGGCGATCGCATCGGCAGCGGATTGACGGGCAATCTTTTCAGTCTGGGTAGCGTTGTCGGCGGACTGCTTGATGGTCGCGGCCATTTCTTCCATCGAGGCCGAAGCCTCTTCGGTCGAGGAGGCCTGCTCTGTCGCACCCTGGCTCAGCTGTTCAGCCGTGGCAGACATTTCCTGGCTTCCGGCGGCCACGTTCCTGGTAGCCGCAGTCACTTCCGCAACCACTTCGCGCAGCTTGGAGGTCATCGAATTGAGGGCCTTGATGAGGTCACCGACCTCGTCGTCACCCTTGACCTGGACCGTGGCATTGAGATCGCCGGCAGCAACTTCGTTGGCGAGGTGAACTGCACTCGACAAGGCGCGGGAGATGGTAACGACAATCCATGTCGCCGCGATAGCGGCGATCAGCACCGAGATCACAAGCAGGCCGATGAGCAGCGCCAGCGACTGTTCATAAAGCGTGTCTGCTGCCGCATCCGATGCCGCCACGGAAGCAATGTTGGAAGCGATGACCTCATCGAGGCCAGCGATAAGCTGGTCTCGGGTCTCCTTGATCCGACCGTTCAGCAGGTCGCGCGCCATCGTATCGCCATTTTCGAGCGACACGGTGGCGACCTGACCTGAAACCTCGAGCCATTTGACGATATCATCGGCAAGGCTATCGAATTGGGCGCGATCCTGACCAGACAGCTGGCGGCCCAAGGCGTTGACATTGGACTGCAATTCGGCCCGACGCTCGGCCAAGAGGTCGCCATACTGGACCTGCGTGGCACTGTCATCGGAAGTGGCGAGGACCTGGAGAAGGTCCATCTCGTATTCGGCAACCGCGGTATCGAGGGCGCTCAACGCCTGGTAGCGCGAGAACTCTGCCGTGGCACCCGAGGCGACATTGCCCGCAAGGCTGGCTTCCAGCACATCCATTGACGCATCGACGTCGGAATAGGCTGCTGCAAGTTCGGACTGGGCCAGTTCGCGCGCGATTGTGCCGGAGTTCATTAGGGCGAAGGTGCGCAGATCGGCATCGGCGGCCTTATAGGCCTGCCAGGCCGGCATCATGGCATTGATCTGCGCATCTTCGGCGTCAGTCTCTGCCAGGTCGAGAAGCGTCTGAACGCCGGCCTCGAACCCGGCCATTTCCGCATCGAGCGCTGCCAGGAGCGATTGCATTTCCGGCACGTCGTCTGCAAGTACGAGCGAGCGCTGGTCACGGCCGATACGGGTGACGCGTTCCTGCAGCTCATTGGCGGCCGTCGCACCGGCAAAATCGAGATCGATGATATCGTCGAGTGTCGACTTCATCGTGCCGAAATTGGTGATGGCAACGAACATGCTGACGCCCGAAAGCAGGACGACCGCACTGAAGGTCGCCGCCAGTTTCGTCTTAATAGTCAATCTCACAATGCAGACCCTTCTTCTGATGCTGCTGCGGCTGGGCTCCTGCCCGCCGATGTTTCGAAAATTCGTTCCATGTCGGGAATGATGATGAAGCCGCCATTCCGCTTGCCGATGCCCTTGACGTATTCGGGCCGCCAGCGCATGCCGACCTTGGGCGCCTCCTCGATGGACGCTGCCTCGATATCGGTGACGTCGTGGACCTTGTCGGCAAGGATGCCGGCTATGGTCGGTTCGCCGTCGATGTCGACTTCCATGACGACGATGCGCGTGTCTTCATCCGGCTCCGGCCGATGCATGCCGAACATCACGCGAAGGTCGGCCAGGGGCACGACGCGGCCGCGCACATTGATCAGCCCACCCACGAACGAGGGGGAGTTGGGCACTTCCGTAATGGGCACAAGATCGAGAATCTCGCGTACCCGGCTGGCTTCCACCGCAAACAATTCGTCTTCGAGACGGATGGTGAGGGCGGTCATGGACCCCGTCAGTTCGCTCTTTTCCAGCGCGCTCATGCGGCCCTCCCCACGGATTGGTTGTGCTCGATATAGCTTTGCCCCGAGCCAACGAGGTGGGCGGTATCGAGGATGAGAGCGACCGTTCCATCCCCCAGAATTGTGGCCCCGGAGAAGGACTTGATGCCCGAATGGAGCTTGGAGAGCTGCTTGATGACGGTCTGGTTGTTGCCGATGATCTGATCGACGACGAGCCCAACGCGGCCTTCGCCGGAGGAGACGATAACCACCTTCTGGTGCTCGTCGGCCTCACCCCTGAGGCCGAAGACTTCGCGCAGGCGCAGATACGGCACGAGGCTGCCCCGGATATCGAGGAAGTTGCGGCCCTTGGCATGGGCCTCGATGCCTTCGGGCAGTTCGACGCATTCCTCCACCGCCGCGAGCGGGATGGTGTAGCGGCCATCTCCCACTCGGACGAGCATGCCATCGATGATGGCCAGCGTCAGCGGCAGGCGCAGGGTGAGGGTCGAGCCCTCTCCCGGCCGGGTGGTCAGGTCGATGGTGCCACGCAGGCCATCAATGGTCCGCTTGACCACGTCCATGCCCACGCCGCGACCCGATAGCGCGGTGACCTCGCCGGCGGTCGAGAAGCCAGGGGCGAAGATGAGATGGTAGAGTTCCTGGTCGGTCAGCTTGGCATCCGGCGCGATAATGCCGTTTTCCTCGGCCTTGGCGCGGATGCGGGCGGCGTTGAGGCCGGCGCCGTCATCGGACACCGAGATGGCCACTTCGGCGCCCGAATAAACCGCCGACAGCCGGACCGTTCCCTGGGCCGATTTGCCCGCGGCAAGGCGCTTTTCCGGGCCTTCCAGGCCATGGTCGACGGCATTGCGGATGAGGTGGACCAGGGGGTCCGCGAGGCGCTCGATCATGGTCTTGTCGAGCTCGGTCTCTTCTCCGGTGGTGATGAATTCGATGGGCTTGCCCAGCTCTCCGGAGAGGTCGTGGACGAGACGCCGGAAGCGGCTGAACAAGGTGCCGATCGGCACCATGCGGATGCCCATCGTGGTGTCGCGAAGCCCGGAAGACAGGCGTTCCAGCTCTTCGGCGATGGTTTTTAGATTGATGTCGGCGCTCTGGGCGGCGATCTGGGTGAGGCGGGCCTGGGCGATGACAAGTTCGCCCACCCGGTCCATCAATTCGTCCAGACGTTCGGCGGGAACGCGCAGGGATGTGGCGGCCGGCTTGTCGTCTCCGCCCTTCTCGGCGGCCTTGCCGCGCTTGGGCGCAGGAGGCGCGGCGGCGAGTAGCGCAGGGGCCGAATTGGTTAGCAGACTGTTAGCATCTGCAGCGATCTCAGGTGAAATCGGTGCGCTCGGCGCCTGGTCTTCCAGAGGTTCGAGCGTGAGCTCCATATTGTCGCGCAGGAACAGGAAGACATCGTCGATCGCGGCGGCCGGATCGGTGGCCGTCATATCGACCTGCCAGCCAATATAGGCGTTCTCCGGCTCGAGAGTGTCGAGAAGGGGAATGCGGTCGGTCAGTGGAGTGATCTCGCTCGGCCCGATCGCGGCCAGCTCCTCAAGGAGCAGGAGCGGATTGGTGCCGTAGAGCAGCGCGTCGCCGGGCAGGTAGAAGCGGAGGCGCCAGCGCGCCGGTGCGGCACTGGGCTGGGCCTGCGCGGCAGCCTGGTTCAGCTCCGCCTTGACGGCGGGCGCGGACGGGAACGCATCGCCGTCGACGATGGCGCGCAACTCGGCGAGAATGCGCGCTCCACCGTCAATGGGAGCGTCCGGCGTTTCGATGAGCAGATGGATGTGGTCCTTGGCGTCGAGCGCGACGCCGATCAGCGCCGCGTTGACCTGGCTCTGCCCCTTGCGCACACGGTCGAAGGCCGTCTCGAATTCGTGGACGAATTCGGCGACCGCCGTAAAGCCGAACATCGCCCCCGAGCCCTTGATGGTATGGAGGGCCCGAAAGGTGGAATTGACCAGGTCGTGATTGCCGGGGTCCTGATCCAGATCCAGCAGGCCCGCCTCGAGCTGGTCGAGCAGCTCGCGCGCCTCCTGGCGGAAGGTCTCGGTCGGGTCGGAGATGTTCATGCTCCGGTGACCTTCTTGATGACGGCCAGAAGCTGGTCCTGCTTGAACGGCTTGACGATCCAGCCGGTGGCGCCCGCTTCCTTGGCCTGACGCTTGAGGTCCTCATCGGACTCGGTGGTCAGAAGGATGATCGGGATGCCCTTGCTGGAGGGATGCTGGCGATATTTGCGGATGAACTCGATGCCGTTGAGGACGGGCATGTTGAGGTCGGTGATGACCGCATGAACGGTATTGGTCGTTGCCTTGTCGTAGCCGTCCTGGCCGTTGACGGCCTCGATTACGTCAAGGCCCGCAGCCGTCAGCGTCATGGCCACCATCTGCCGGATGGATGCTGAATCGTCGATAGTCAGAATGGTCTTGGTCATACCGCTCAGGTTCCGCTTGTCTGAAGAGTTTGAGTGTCCCAGAACCCCGCCGAAGGGCCCTCTCCCACAAAGCCACCGCCCTGCAGTACCTGGCGCAAGGGCTCTCCGAGTGGGGAGAGCATGCTCAGCGCCCTGCCTTCCGCCGTGGCCTTGGCAAGGCCGGCGAGCAAGGTCTGTACCGTGGTGACATCGGCAGCCGTAACGGTCTGGGTGTCCACCTGCACAAGGGGATGGGTGTCTATCGCCTGTCGGAGGGCCGTGGCGACGGCCTGGGCTGATTTGACGGTGGCGTCGCCGGCAATGACGAGCGTGAAGGGACTGGCGCCGGTCATGGCAATGACCGGACGAAAAAGTAAAATAACGGTAACATTCTGCTTTTCTGCCGAACGGCGGAGGGAGAAATGATGGGGCGCTAAGAAGTCGTCAGCCGGCTCTTTATCCGTCTGTTAAGTTCAATGAATATGTCGAGAGCCGTATTCCCATCCGGCACATTGCCAATTTATGCGCTGATGGCTTAACCGATAGTTACGCGTTCACTATCGTCGCAGAAAATGTCAAATCAAATACAAGAGTTACTTTTGATATATCAAAGTAGTTCTTGGGCCGTGATTCAGAATCGATGGTGGATCCGGGACAAATGCTCTTGAATCCTCGCAACTGGATTCAGAATCGACTCAGCAGTAGCAGAGCGCCGTTATTGCTGGATTCACTTGCGCGCCCCGCCGGACTGATGCGGCGGGGCCGCGCGGTCTGGCAAAATGGCAGCATTGTGGCGAGATGGAGGCAATCCAGGGTGGCGCTTAGTCTTTGACTGGAAGCCGTGCCGGCAGACGGGGCCGATGACCCCGCCTCAAAATTTTCGGATCGAAAATACGATTTTCCAAACGGGGGAGATCAGGACCCGGCCGGCCAGTCGAAGCGCGGCGCGGCGATCCACTGGAGATCCTCGGCTTCGCCGGAAATACGGCGCAACAGCAATTGACCGAGGTTCCGGCCGGCTTCTGCGAAATCCTCGAACACCGTCTCGGCACCGGGCTGGAACTGCATGAACATGGACGAAGCCTGCTTGGTGACGACATGGGTCGTCTTTCCAACGGTCAACCCCGCCTCGTTCAGCCCCCCGATAATGGCCAGCGCCGACAGCTCGGAGGCGCAGACATAGCCATCGGGCCGTTCCGGGCGCTTGGCGCGCTTGATGACATAATTGCGGATGGCGTCGGTGGCGCTGCCCAGATTGACGTCGGCGGCGAACTCGAACCCGATCCCCGCCTCGCGCGCGCCGCGCTCGACCCCGGCTTTGAGGTGATCGGTATAGGTCAACGCACTGTCGGGCAGGACGATGGAGACCTTCCTGCAGCCCTTGCTGGCGAGGCGCAGCGTGGCGCCATAGGCATAGGCTTCATTGTCGAAATCGACGAAGGGATGGGCCTCCGGCCACTGGCTGCGGCCATGGCTGATGAAGGGGAAATTGTTGTCGAGCAGGAAGCGGATGCGTTCGTCGAACGGCTCCGCCTTGGAAAAGATCACGCCATCGGCCATGCGGTTGCGCACGATGTGCTGGATCGGCTCGATGGCCTCGACATTCTTGAAGAGCGGGGTGATGACCAGATGGTAGGCGGTGTCGCGCAGCGCCTCGGTGATACCGGTGACGAGCGAGGTGCCGAAGCCGTAGATCTGCTCGTCCGGCTCGAGGATCAGCGCCACAACATTGGTGCGGCCGGTCTTAAGACGCAGCGCGGCGCGATCGGGCAGATAGCCGATCTCGGCGGCAATCTTTTGCACCCGCTCGCGCGTTTCCTGGGCCAGTTCAGGGGCATTGTTGAGCGCCCGCGAAATGGTGGTGACGGCCAGTCCCGTCATTTGCGCAATGGTTTTGAGGGTGGGCTTGCCTGTGGGCTTGACGCCCCGCTTTGCCCGTCCAGTAGGCACCTGTTCTTCCGACAAAACTTTATTCCCCTGGACCTGCCACTGCAGCCGCCGCTTCAAGGGAGCCAGAACAACAGATTGCGCGACCCAGTTCAAGCGAACTGACAGCGACCGATTGTGTCGCTGCGACGAAAGTCGAGCAGAGTTTTTCGTTTTTTGGGCCAGTTACGCATAATGGAGTACTGGCAATCCTTTGGCTCGTCCCCTATCTTGGCCTCACTGCGCCGCCTTGGGCGCATATGCGGCCCCAACCACCTGCAAGGAGAGGAATGACGATGACGACATCGACAACCATTACCATCCACGCGGCGTGCTTGACCGTAGTATTCCATCCGCTTGATGCCAAAAATTGGCAAGGATCCTGTCGCTCGAAACGAATGTGACCTGGCGTCACATCTCCGTCTCACAACACCGATAGCATCCGTAGTGACCGGCATTGATGGCGCGGGAAAGCCCGCCGCCTAGACGCCCGGACTCACTGCGCAAGTGGAAGTCCACCATGCAAGAGAAGAATCTCAGAAACGTCAATTCGCAGCGGCCTACCGTCATAGAAGTGGGTGGCGAGCCGCTGGGCGTCGTTGTTCCGGCCGAGGGCGGATATCGCTTCCTCGCCGTCAAGCTGCCGGCCTTCGCCGTTGACGGACAGCATTTCCCCAGCATCGAAACGGCCCATATCGCCGTGAGCCAGGCCGTAAAGGACGCCGACGCCGCCTGAGTGCGGCGCGGCGTTCCTATCCGATCGCGCTTGCGAACCGGAAAAGTGGGGTCCACTTTTCCTCGAAACGCTCTGGGTTATCCGAGAAATCGGCAGATCGGGTTCAGCTAATCGTCATTGGTGGCGTTGAGCTGTTCGGGTTTCCGCCCCTCTGCAAAGGGCGCGCCGGGCACGAGGGCCAAATCCACCGCATTGGCCAGGGCCTCGATATCGATGCGCAGGGCAGAGCTCTCGGCCTGCCGCTGCAGTTCGGCGGTGATGGCGGCCGCAATGACCGCCCGCCGCGTCGAAATCGTGCTAGCCGTTTCCATCGATGGAAATCCCCTGTTCATCGACTCGAACCTCAATTCCCGGGCGGGCCTGCTGCTGCTGGAAAGTGTAGATGGCAAAGACGACCAGGGCGACCAAAAGCACGGTCACCAGGGCGTAAAGG
The DNA here is from genome assembly GCF_029201545.1 of Devosia sp. FJ2-5-3. Taxonomy (NCBI): domain Bacteria; kingdom Pseudomonadati; phylum Pseudomonadota; class Alphaproteobacteria; order Hyphomicrobiales; family Devosiaceae; genus Devosia; species Devosia sp. FJ2-5-3. Next base: position 4,065,138 of record NZ_CP104007.1, read on the forward strand.
GCATTGCGGCTCATAAGAACTCCTGACGCTGACGCTCTTGATCAACGCGCGAGCCGCCGAAGGGTTCAGTCGCCGGAAATGCCCCGCAGGGCCATGACGAAGGCGTGGACCCCGATGCCGATCGAATTGGAGTTGTCGATGATGACGGGGGAAATGCCGGATGGCAGGGTGGCCCCTTCGCGCGCCAGCCTTGCGGCGATCTGATCGCGCCCTTCCCGACCCCGACTGGCCAGGCGCTCGGCGCGCAGGGAAATCTCGGCCGAGATCATGACGACCCGGCTGGAGGGGTATTTTGCCAGCGCAGCGGGCACCACATGGCGCGACACATTGGCGACGACCACCCGGCCCAGCGCCAGATCGGTATCGACACCGATGGGCAGGGCATATTGCAGGCCATGCGCCTCCCAATGGAGAGCGAAGCGACCGGCCGCCCGGGCTTCGGCAAATTCGGACGGCTCGAGGCTGAGATGATCCTCCACCTCGATATCGGTGGGGCGGGTGACGAGGCGCCGGACGAAGCTGAAGCGCTTGTCGGCATCGAGCGCCTGGCGGGCGCCCTGGATCAGCGTATCCTTGCCCACGCCGGAAGGGCCGACGACAAGGACCAGTATTCCGGGGGACCGCTCGCTCAACTGACCCTTTGCCCCTCTCGCCAGACACTGCGCACGCATGGCAGGGCGCCATTGATCTGCACCCGCACCAGATCGGCCCGCTTGCCGATGACGATCTCGCCGCGGTCGTCGAGCCCGGCCGCCCGCGCCGGATTGCGCGTGACCGTGGCCAGGGCCTGCGGCAGGCTGACCGAGGCGATGCGCCGGGGCAGGAGGAATGCCGCCTGCAGGAGCGCAAAGGGCACGTAATCGGAACTCAGAATATCGAGCAGGCCCGCCTCGACGAGGTCGCTGGCCGAAATATTGCCCGAATGGGAGCGGCCGCGCACGACATTGGGCGCGCCCATGAGGATGGCGAGCCCGGCATCATGGGCCGCCGACGCCGCCTCGAGCGTGGTGGGAAACTCGGCGATGGCGACGCCGTCCTCGGCCGCCTCCTCGACATGGGCGATGGTGGCGTCGTCGTGACTGGCGAGGGCCAGGCCGAGCTCGCGGGCACGGGCGACGATGGCGCTGCGGTTGGCGGCCGAATAGCGGTCGTGCTCGGCCTGGCGGGCGGCGATATAGGCGAGGAGCTCGGCCTCGGTGCGACCCATCTGCTTGGCGTAAAAGCGCTTGTAGTCGTCGAGCGAGCGGAATTGCCGCTGGCCGGGCGTGTGATCCATGACCGAGGCGAGGCGCGTCGTGGGATGGGCGGCAAAGGTTTCGAAATGGGTGACGACGTCGTGGCTGGGCAGTTCGCAGCGCAGATGGATGAAGTGCTCGGCGCGCAGCCAGCCGCCATCGCTGCCCTTGCGCACCGCCTCGACCAGGGCCGAGGCGTGGGGGAGCATGTCGGGCAGTTCGAGATCGGAGCCGATGCGCACGGCGTCGAAGACGGTGGTGATGCCGGAGCCGGCGATCTGCACGTCATGGGCATGGAGCGCCGCCAGCGGATCCCAGAACACGCCGGGGCGCGGACGATAATGGTTTTCGAGATGGTCGGTGTGGAGCTCGACAAGGCCGGGAACGAGGTAATCGCCGCCAAAATCCTCGCCATGGCCGGAGGCGCCCTCGTCGATGGAGAGGATCTTTCCATCGGCGATGACGACGCTGCCGGTGATTTCGGCCTCGGGCAGGACGATGCGGGCATTGGAGAGAATGGTCTGGGTCATGGCGCGGACCCGAGCTTGAAATCGTCGAGGCGCCGGAACGAGGCGCCGGGCTTGGGCTCGTGGAACAGAACCAGCCGGTCGAGCACGACATCCTGGCCCAGGAGCGCGCCGAACCAATTGCGCGCAGCCGTGGCGATTTCCTCGTGATCGGCCTCGGGGAGGCGATCGGTGAGGGTCATGTGGAAACGGAATTCGTCGAAGACATAGGGATAGCCATAGCCGTCGAGCAATTCCTCCTGGCGCGGGGTGAGGCCGCGGGAGGCCCTTGCAGCGCGATCACGCACGGAAAGCGGCGCGCGGAAGGGCTCGAACTGCTCGACCACATGGGCGGCCAGATCCTGGAGATCGTGGTTTTCGCCATCGGCGGTGAGGGCGAGGAAGCCATCGAGCGAGGCGATCTTGAGCGGGCCGAGGGGGACCGGACGCAAGCTCGCGGCGAAATCGGCAAGGGCCTGGCGGAGCGTCTCGGGGGATTGGTCCGGCGCCAGCGCCATGGGCGGCTTGAGGGTGGCGTGGAAACCGTAGCGATTGGCGGACTGGGTGAGATTGAGCAGGCGATTGCGCTCTATGCCGCCCACGGGCCCGTCGAAAAACTGGCCGTTGCTGGAATCGCGTCCCAGCCAGGCCGAAGCCCTGTCCCACAAGGGGCTGGTGGCGGAGGGGGCGTAGTAGATGGCGAATCGTTCAGTCATGAAAACTCCTCGGCCTGCCGCTAGGCTTTCTATGTGTCTGCGTTTTGGCAAGGTGGCAAGGCTGGACAAGCTTTCGCCCGGTCGGCACAAAGACGCGGGGACAAGGCAGGACAGGCCGGGGAGAGCATGGACAGAGAATTTCTGGAAAACCTGTTTCGGACCGCGGTCGAGCGGGCGCAGCCGGCCCTGGCGGTCAGCCGGTTCCTGCCGAAAAAGCCCATGGGGCGGACCATCGTCATCGGCGCCGGCAAGGCTTCGGCGCAGATGGCACGGGCCTTCGAAGAGGCCTGGGACGGGCCGCTGAGCGGGCTGGTGGTGACGCGCTATGGCTATGCCGAAAAATGCCAACACATCGAAATCGTCGAGGCCGCGCACCCGGTGCCGGACGCAGCCGGGTTTGCGGCGGCGCGGCGGATCGTGGAGCTGGTGGGGGGATTGAGCGCCGATGATCTCGTCGTGGCGCTGATTTCGGGCGGCGGCTCGTCGCTGCTGCCGGCGCCGGCGGAGGGTATGAGCCTTGAGGACGAGCAGGCGGTCAACCGGGCGCTGCTCGCCTCCGGCGCGCCGATCGGGGTGATGAACCTGATCCGCAACCAGTTTTCAACCATCAAGGGCGGGCGGCTGGCGCTGGCGGCGACACCGGCGCGGGTGGCAACGCTGGCGGTGTCGGACGTGCCGGGGGATGACCCGGCGCTGGTGGCGTCGGGGCCGACCCTGCCCATCGCCGGAGACCGGGCGGAAGCGCGGCGGATGGCCGGGCTCTATCGGCTGGAGCTGCCCGAGGCGGCGCGGCGGGTTCTTGAGGGCGAGAGCAATCCGCCCCCGCTGGTGAACGATCCGGCGTTTGCACGGAACAGTGTCGCCACCATTGCCTCGGCGGCGCTGTCGCTGGCGGCGGCGGCCGAAATGGGGCGGGCGCAGGGGCTGGAGACGGCCATTTTGTCGGACTCCATCGAGGGCGAGGCGCGGGACGTGGCGCAGGTGCACGCCGCCATGGCGCGGGAAATCGTCTTGCGCGATCAACCGTTCAGGAAGCCGGCGCTGCTGCTTTCGGGTGGGGAAACGACTGTGACCTTGCGGGGCAAGGGTCGCGGTGGGCGGAACGGAGAGTTTGCGCTGGCGCTGGCCATTGCGCTCGATGGCGTCGCGGGCGTTTCGGCGCTTGCCGCCGACACGGACGGCATTGATGGTTCGGAAGACAATGCCGGAGCCTTTGTCGACGGCAGCTCGGCGCGGCGGATGCGCGAAGCCGGGATCGACCCCCAACGGCAGCTGGCCAATAATGATGGCTATGGCGCTTTTGAAGCCATTGGCGACCTTTTCTTCACCGGCCCGACCGGGACCAATGTGAATGATTTCAGGGCGATCCTCATAAGGTAGCGCCCCACCCCACCCGACCTCCCCCTTAAGGAGGGGGAGGAGTGATTTTGTGGCTTTCCTATCCTGTGCCAAACTCGGTCTGGTCCTTTCCCGACAGGGGAGGCGTCGGCTGATGAGAGGAGACGACATGGCACGGGTGACAGGCATTGGGGGCATCTTCTTCCGGGCGGGCGACAAGACTGCGCTGGCCAATTGGTACGAGACGCATCTGGGCATCAGCGAGATGTGGCAGCAGGATGCCGGGATGACGGTATTCGCCCCCTTCCGGCAGGAGAGCGATTATTTTCCCGCCGACAAGCAGTGGATGATCAATTTCCGCGTCGATGATCTCGACGCCATGATCGCCAGTTTGCGCGAAGCCGGTATCGCCGTCGAAACGCGGCCGGGGGAATGGGACACGCCCGAGACGGGTCGATTTGCCCGCATCCATGACCCCGAAGGCAACCAGATCGAGCTCTGGGAACCGGCGGCAGCAGTTTAGTCATAAAAAGTCATACTTTTATTGCCGGGGGTGCTTGGCGACTGGCGCGCGCTCTGCTCTAAAACCACCCACCAAAGCTCGGGGAGATTTTTGAGATGGGCAAGCGCAAGATCGCTGTTATCGGTGTCGGCAAGATCGCCGTGGACCAGCATATCCCGGTGATCGAGGCGTCGGACGATTTCGAACTCGCCGCGACGGTTTCGACGCGCGGTGTCGCCCATGGCGACCTGCCGGTGTTCAAGACACCGGCCGAGCTTTATGCCGCCCTGCCCGAGGTGGCGCTCGTGTCCATCTGCACCCCGCCCGGCGTGCGCCATGCCTATGTCCGCGAGGCGCTCGACGCCGGCAAGGACGTGATGATGGAAAAGCCCCCGACCACGACCATTTCCGAACTCGACGACCTCATCGCCCATGCCAAGCGGCTCGACCGGGTGCTGTACCAGACATGGCACAGCCAGTTTAACGCCGCGGTGGACCGGACCAAGGCGATACTGGCGCAGGAAGGCGTGGTTTCGGCGCGGATCGACTGGCGGGAAAGCGTGCGCAAATGGCATCCGGGCCAGGACTGGGTGTGGGAGCCCGGCGGCTTCGGCGTCTGCGACCCCGGCATCAATGCTCTTTCCATTTTTACCAAGGTCATGCCCTTCCCCGTCTTCGTGGAGAGCGCAAAGCTGACTTTTCCGGCCAATCGGCAGACGCCGGTGGATGTGGAAATCGCGTTCAAATCCGCCCAGGCGCACAAGCCGACACTGTCAGCCGGGTTCAACTGGCTCGAAGAGAGCGGGGAAATCTGGACCATCCGCTTCACGACCGGGGCCGGCAAGGATGTCCGGCTCGAGAATGGCGGGCGCAAGCTGACGGTCGACGGAGAACTGGTGCTCGAGCATGGCGACGCGGAATACGGGGCCATGTATGAAAGATTTGCCGACCTGCTCGAAGCGCGGCAAAGCGATGTCGACGCCGCCCCGCTGCGGCTGATGGCCGACGTGTTTCTGCTCGGGGCCCGCGAGAACGGCCCGGAGTTCGAGTGGTAGGCGCGTTCAGCGCTCGTCCCTATCCTCGGCGCGATATTCGGCGCGCGTGCCGGCCTCGGTGATCTCCCGCTCCAGCGGGGTGCGCTGGCGATTTCGCATGATGCCATAGACGAGGGCGGCCGCGAGGCACACCACGCCAAGGGTCAGCAGGATCAGCCAGAGATTTGGGGTGATATCCATGTCGTGTCTCCTTCTGGGAAGAACGGACGGGATGGATGAGGGTTGCGGGGGTTGCCGGGCAGTTGAGTTGGAGGGCGCCGGATTGGGGCTTTTGCTCCCGCCCCGGGTTGCCATTTTTTTGGGGGGAGGGAGCCGGGGGGAGCCGCTGGATTGGGGCTCTCGCCCTACCCCAACCCTCCCCGCGAGGGGGAGGGAGCCCGGTCGGTGGGTGGGGGAGCCTGGCCTAGAGGGACAGCAGACGCTGCTGGTCTAGGGCGAGGCAGGCGGTCAGCGCGGTGACCGCCGCGTCGGGATGGCCGGCTTCGATGGCGTCGAGCAGGGCTTCGAGATTTCTGGTGGCCTCGACCATATAGAGGGGGCGAGTGGCCTCATCTTTGGAGAGGATGAGCGCAAGGATCAGTTCCACCACCCCGACGACCGAACGCAGGAGCGTGTTCTGGGCGCTTTCGGCGATGATGGCATGGATTTCGAGGCAGGCGAGGCCGAACTGCTCGATGCTGTCGGTGGCCGTGCTCATCTGGTGCAGCCAGTATTTCATGAGCCGGACATGTTCGGCGGTGCGGTGACGGGCGGCGTGGCGGACGGCCGGACCCTCCAGGGCTTCGCGCACTTCGAGCAGGTTTTCAAAGAAGTGCCGGTCGGCCGGGGCGTGGAAATGCCAGGCGAGAACCTGGGAATCGAAGAAATTCCAGCGGCTGCGCGGCGAAACGCGGGTGCCCACCTTGGGGCGGGCTTCGACCAGCCCCTTGGCCTCGAGCGTCTTGATCGCCTCGCGCAGGACTGTGCGCGACACGCCATAACGCTCCATCATTACCGCGTCGCTGTCCAGAACCGAGCCAATTGGGGCGGCGCCCGAGACAATGGCCCGGCCGATTTCGTTGATGACGAAAGTGTGGAAATTGCGCGCAGCATGCCGCCCCGTGAGGGATCGGATAAGGCTGCCGGCTTCGATCATTTCAGGCTTTCTGGGACGATTTGTCTCCGGGTGCGGCCGCGGCAAAGATAATCCGCTGCAGCACGATAAACAGGAACAGGAGGACCCCGATGACGATCTTGGTCCACCAGCTCGACAGCGTGCCGTCGAAGATGATGTAGGTCTGGACGAGGCCCAACAGCATGACGCCGATGAACGTGCCCAGCACAAACCCATAGCCGCCGGTGAGCAGCGTGCCCCCTATGACCACCGCGCTGATGGCATCGAGCTCGACGCCCACTGCCGCCAGCGGATAGCCGGCCGATGTATAAAGGGAAAAAACAATGCCCGCCGAGGCCGCAAGCACCGAGGACAGCATATAAATGGCCACCGTGGTGCGCCCCACCGGCACGCCCATGAGCGAGGCCGAAACCGCATTGCCGCCCAGGGCATAGACATAGGAGCCAAATTTTGTGCGATGGGCAATGAGCGCTCCGAGAGCGAAGATGGCGACCATGGAAAGGCCGATGAAACTGAGGCGGCCGCCACCGGGCAGGCGCACCATGAGGCTCGAGATCCAGGCGTAGAAATCGTGGTTGATGGGCACCGAATCCTGGGTGATCACCGAAGCGGCGCCGCGGGCGAGGAACATGCCCGCCAGGGTGACGATGAAGGACGGCACGGCGAGGAAATGAATGGCCAGCCCCATCGTGCCGCCAAAGGCCGCCGCCACCAGGAGTGCGATGGCGAAAGCGCCCAGCGGATGAAAGCCGGCCCAGGAAATGAGCACGGCGATCAGCACGCCGGTAAACCCGATGACGGCGCCGACCGAAAGATCGATGCCGCCGGAGAGGATGACGAAAGTCATGCCCACCGCGGCGATGCCGAGGAAGGCATTATCGGTGAGGAAATTGCCGAGAACCCGGGTGGAAAACATATTGGGGAACTGCATCACCGCCAGGCCATAGGCGATGGCGAAGATGAGCGCGGTGGCGACGAGCGGGCGCAGGCTGCGGTTCATTTTTTCGCTCCGGCGGGAACAGGGCGCAGGCGGGCGGGGGCGAGGCGCGCGGCCAAGGGCGACTGGATCAGCAGGACGATGAAGATCAGCCCGGCCTTGACGATGAGGTTGAACTCGGGCGGGAAGCCGGAGACGAGAATGCCGGTGTTCATGGCCTGGATGATGAGCGCGCCGACCACGGCCAGGGGCACGGAAAAGCGCCCGCCGAGAAGCGAGGTGCCGCCGATGACCACGGCGAGGATGGCGTCGAGTTCGAGCCAGAGCCCGGCATTGTTGGCGTCTGCCCCGCGAATATCGCCGGCAACGATGATGCCGGCAATGGCGGCGCAAAGGCCGGAGAGGGAATAGACAAGCAGCAGCAGCATGCGGCTGCGGATGCCGGCAAGGCTGGCGGCGGCGCGATTGACGCCCACCGCTTCGATGAAGAGGCCGATGGCGGTGCGCCGTACCAGGAGCGTCACCAGCACCATCAGCACCAGCGCGATGACGGCGGCCATGGGCAGGCCGAGAAAGGACCCGGTGCCGATAAAGATCAGCACGGGATCGTTGAAAGTGACGATAAAGCCCTGGGTAATGAGCTGGGCGATGCCGCGCCCGGCGACCATTAGCACCAGCGTGGCGACGATGGGCTGGATATCGAGGAAGGCGACGAGAATGCCGTTCCAGAGGCCGCAGAGGAGGCCGACGACAAGCGCCGCGGCAACCGCGACGGGGGCGGGATAGCCGGCGACCACCAGCGTGGCGGCGACGGCGCCGGCAACCGCCATGACCGCGCCGACCGACAGATCCACCCCCTTGGTGGCGATGACCCCGGCCATGCCGATGGCGAGGATGGCCACCGGGGCGCCGCGATTGATGACGTCGATGGCGCTGCCGAAAAAGCGCCCGTCCTGCCAGGTGATGCGGAAGAAATTGGGAAAAAGCAGCCAGTTGATCAGCAGTACGCCGATCAGGGCGATGAGCTGGGGGCTGGCGAGGAACGAGGCGGAACGCCGGATCATGCGGGCGCTCCCTCGTGATGATTGGCTATGGCCTGCACGATAATGCCCGGATTGATGTTTTCGCCATTGAGCTCGGCGACGAGTTCGCGATCGCGCATGACGACGATGCGCGAGGAATAGGCGACGACCTCGTCGAGCTCGGAGGAAATGACGACCAGCGCCAGCCCGTCGTCGCGCAGGCGATTGATGGTGCGCACGATCTCGGCATGGGCGCCGACATCGATGCCGCGGGTGGGTTCGTCGAGAATGAGGAAGGCCGGATCGGTGGCGAGCCAGCGCGAGAGGATGACCTTTTGCTGGTTGCCGCCCGAGAGCAGTTTGACCGGCATGTCGAGCGAGGCGGCGCGGATATCCATGGCCTCGCCGAATTTGCCGGCGATCTCCATCTGCTCGTCGCGATTGAGGGCGGAAAACCACCCCAGCTTGCCCTGGAGCGCGATGATGATGTTTTCGCGCACCGACAGATCGCCGAAAATGCCCTCGGCCTTGCGGTCCTCAGGGCAGAAGCCGAAGCCATGGGCGATGGCATCGGTGGGGCTGGCAATGGTGGTGGGCTTGCCCGCGACGGAGACGCTGCCCTCGTCGGCGGCGTCGGCCCCAAACATGAGCCGCGCCATTTCGGTTCGGCCCGATCCCAGAAGCCCGGCGACGCCGATGACCTCGCCCTTGTGGATGGAGAGGGTGAAGGGCAGGACGCTGCGCTTCTTGCCGTAGCCGGTGAACTGGACCAGCACCTCGCCCAGCGGCCGGTTTTCATCGAGCCTGGTGGTGCCGGAAAAGGCGATGTCCTTGCCCAACATCAGACGGACCACATCGGTGCGGGTGAGAGTGTCGAGGGCGCGGGTGTCGATCAGCCTGCCATTGCGCAGGATGGTGACGCGGTCGGCAATGGCAAAGACCTGATCGAGGAAATGGGTGATGAAGACGATGGCGAGCCCTTGCGCCTTGAGATCGGCGATGATCTCGAACAGGCGCTCGACCTCCTTGCGGTCGAGACTGGCCGTGGGTTCGTCGAGGATCAGCACCTTGCCCGAGAGCTCGACGGCGCGGGCAATGGCGACGATCTGCTGGACGGCGACGGAATGGCTGCCGAGTTCGCTCGCGGGATCGAGATCGAGCCCATAGCGGGCGAGGATTTTTCGCGTGTCGGCTTCCATGCGGCGGCGGTCGACGAGGCCGAAACGGGTGGGCTGGTGGCCGAGATAGAGGTTTTCGGCGACGGAGCGATTGGGCAGGAGATTGACCTCCTGATAGACCGTGCCGATGCCATGCGTCTGGGCGTGCTGGGGATTGGCGAGGGTGACGGGGACGCCGTCGGCCAGGACCGTGCCGCCATCGGGCTGGTAGGCGCCGGTGAGGATCTTGATCAGCGTCGATTTTCCAGCGCCATTTTCGCCCAAAAGGGCGTGGACCTCGCCGGGCATGAGGCCGAAATCGACCTGATCCAGCGCGGTATGGTTGCCGAAGATTTTTACGATGCCCCGCGCCTCGAGCGCGTAGCTTTTTTCGTTCATTGCCCCTCCCCGGCCGTCCTTGTGGACGGTCTGGATCTTCCCCATTGCGGCCACTTCCGGGCCGCTACCCAGTGTTGACCGTTCCGATCACAGTGTCACCCCCGCGCCAGCGGGGGCCTCCGTTAAACAGGGGTTCCCGCTTGCGCGGGAATGACATCGTGGGTGGGCTGGACGGCAGCACACAATGCCGCCGTCCGCCCTGCCTCCAGCTTAGTAGCCAAGACCCTTGCGGCGTTCGTATTCGCCCTGGGGATCATTTTCGGCGGTGTAGAGCTTGGACTCGGTGATGATGAACTTTTCGGGTTCAGTGCCATCGGCCCAGAAGGCGGCCAGGGCGTCGAAGGCGGGACCGGCCATGTTCGGGGTCAATTCCACCGTGGCATTGGCTTCGCCGGCGGCGATGGCGGTGAAGATATCGGGCACGGCGTCGATGGAGACGACCAGAATATCGGTGCCGGGCTTGAGGCCCGCATCCTTGATGGCCTGGCTGGCGCCGACGGCCATGTCGTCATTGTGGGCATAGACCGCGCAGATATCGGCGCCGCCGTTCTCGGCCTTGATGAAGCCTTCCATCACTTCCTTGCCCTTGGAGCGGGTGAAGTCGCCGGTCTGGCTGCGGATGATGGACAGATTGTCGTGGCCGGCAATCGCCTCTTCAAAGCCCTGCTTGCGGTTGATCGCCGGGGTGGAGCCGACAGTGCCCTGCAGTTCGACGATCTTGCACTCATCGGTGCCGACGGCATCGACCAGCCACTGGCCGGCGACGCGGCCTTCCTCGACCTGGTCGGAGGCGACGGAGGTGAGATAGAGATCTTCGGGGGCATCGACGCCACGGTCGAGCAGGACGACGGGGATCTCGGCTTCCTTGGCTTCGGTCAGGACCTCATCCCAGCCAGTGGCGACGACCGGCGCCACGAGGATGGCATCGACACCCTGGGCGATGAAGCCGCGGATGGCCTTGATCTGGTTTTCCTGCTTCTGCTGGGCGTCGGCGAATTTGAGATCGACGCCGCGGGCCTCGGCTTCTTGCTTGGTCACCGCGGTTTCAGCGGCGCGCCAGCCGGATTCCGAGCCGATCTGGGAAAAGCCGATGACTTTTCCCGAAATGTCCTGGGCGAAGGCTACGGTAGACAAAGCTGTAGCGAGGCTCGCCGCGAGGGCGAGCTTGGTCACGATATTCATGATGTTCCTCCCAAATGACCGCCCGGCGTTTGCGCTTCAGGCGATGAGAGGAGCCTATATAAAGTACTATTATATGTAAAGTGGGGTGGTGCGCCAGACTGAGGCACCTGGGCTCTCGCCTCCTCCCCAGCGCTCCCCTCCGCGGGCCCCATCCCGACAGTTGGGCACGGGGACAGCGGCCCTCGGGTCAGGCCCGAGGGAAGCCGGTGGGGGAAGGGGCTGTCGGTGAAGCCCCCCACCCTCAATCCAGCCATTCGAGCTTAGCTCTCATGGCCTTCTTTGCTCAAATCGCTCCACAGGAGCGATTTGCCTGCGGACGCGTCGAAGCCCGCGAGGGGGAGGGAGGCAGAGCGGTGAGTGGGAGGGTGAGAGGGATCGCGCCACGCAGGCCGGGCTGCCCTCGGGCTTGACCCGAGGGTCAGTTTGCGAGCCGCATGCCGACGGTAGGGCACGGGATAGAGGCCCTCGGGTCAAGCCCGAGGGCAGCGCGGTGGGGGAAGGGACTGACAGTGACGCACGGCACCCTCAATCCGGCCATTCGAGCGTAGCTCTCTTGGGCTTCTTTGCTCAAATCGACTTGCTGGGCCCGAAGAATTCGGGCTCTCGCCCCCACCCTCAATCCCTCCCCGCGAGGGGGAGGGAGGCAGAGCGGTGAGTGGGGCGACCGTCAGGTGCAAAAATTACCAGTCGAACTGCTTGGCCAGCGTCACCTTGAAGGTGCGGCCGGTGGAGCGGTCGACGGAGAGATTGGGGCGGTAGTCGGCGTTGAAGAGATTGTCGATGCCGAGCTGAAGTTCGGTGCCGGCGAGCGGGCCGGTATCGGGCTTCCAGGTGGCGAAGAGATCGACCGTTGCATAGGCATCGGCCGGGCCGTCGCCGCCAAAGGCGGAGGGGGCGACGATGTAGCGGCCGATATCGGCGATGGTCAGGCGCGCACCCATGTCGAGATTATATTCGACATTGCGAATGCCCAGCGTGGTCGAGAGCTTTGTCTGCGGCACGGTGGTGAGCGGGGTGTTGGTGACGAGGTTGTCGCCGATGGTCAGCCCATAGGCGAGATTGGCGTAGAACAGCTCGCTGTCATAAGACGCCTCGACCTCGACGCCATAGATGCGAGCCTCCCCGATATTGCCGTAATAGGGCACGGTGGGGCGGCCGGCAGCGGGGCTCGGATTGGAGGCGATGAGATTGGTCAAATCGCTGTAAAAGGCCGTGGTCTTGAGCGCGGCGCTATCGCCCGAGGTCAAGAGATCATTGCCCGAGAGCGAGAAACCGGCCTCGAAGGTGTCGGCGCTTTCCTTTTCGAGACCAAGGCTGGCGTGCTTGGTCGCCGAGATCGAATAGAGCTCGTCGATGGTGGGCAGGCGCTCGGTGTGAGCGTAGGAAGCGAAGACCCCGATATTGTCGGTGAGTTCGTAGTGAGCGGCGATTTTCGGCGAGAAGGCCGAGCCATCGCGGTTGGCGGCGCCGCTTGTGGCATCCACCCAGTGGAAATCGCCACGGGCGCCGGCAATGATGGTCAGCCGGTCATCCCAGATGAATTCGTTCTGGGCGAAGATGCCGAGCTTTTTCTCATTGCCCTGGGGATGGGCCGGAAGCGGGCCGCCGGTGGGACGCTCGACGCTGCGGTCCTGGGTCGAGGCCGAGGCGCCGATGGTGAGATAGTTTTCAAAACCATCGCCGACCCATTCGATGGTGTTGTCGGCGGTGAGCTGTAGCGTCTTGTAGCCGTAGCGCGTGTCTAGGAAAACGCTATCTGCCCCGATTGTGCCAACGCCCGGAATCGTGGCGCCCAGCGTGGTGCGCGGCGCACCGAGCGCAATGCGGTGATTGGTCTGGTCGTTCTGGGTGTCGGAATAGGAGAGATTGACCTTGAGATCGACCCAGGGATTGTCGGTGGCCGGGTTTTCCCAGCGCAGCACGGCGGTCTGGTCGATAACCTCGCGGTCGGTGACGCCGAACATGGACGACGTGCCAGTCTGGGCATAGGCCTGGTCCTTGGCCGTGCTCTGCCAGCGCTGGTAGGACAGGCTCAGCTGCTGCTCGTCATTGTCGCCGAAACGGGCCGTGCCCTTGATAAGGCCCGAGAGCGTGTCGAAATCCGAGCCGGCCAGAATATTGCCATTGGCCTGGGTGACCTGGTCGCGGCGGCGCCAATTGCCGGCGGCGAGGATTTCGAAGGTCTCGGTGAGCTGCTGGGCGAGTACCGCCGAGGTCAGCGTGCCAGTGCCATTGTTGTCGAGGCCGGCCTTGAGGCGCAAGGCGCCGGTATTGCCATCCTTGAGGAAGTCCGAGGCGTCCTTGGTGGAGAAATTGATGACGCCGCCGAGGGCCCCCGAGCCGTAAAGGGTCGAGGAGGCCGGCCCGCGCAGAACTTCGACCTGCTTGTAGAGCTCTGGATCGGAGAAGAACGAGCCCATGCGGTATTGTTCGTTGAATTTGGGGGCGCCATCGACATTGATGATGACGCGCGACCCATCCGAAGAATTCTCGGTGGTGCCGATGCCGCGGATATTGAAGGCCTCGCCGAACTGGCGCTGGCTACCGACCACGGTCACGCCGGGCACGGAAGCGAAGAGATCGCCCGTGGTGGCGGCCTGGGCCTTGTCGAGATCGGCCTGATCGATCACCGTCACCGCCTGGGGCGTATCGATGGCGACTTTTGGCGCCCCCGCGCCGATCACCAGACGCTCCAGAAGCGTAATCTTCGTTGCATTGACGTTCTGCGCGCTCGCGCCCTGAACCGCCACAATTGCCAGCGCCACGCCGCCCATAAGCGTGACGGCACGCATCTTCACCAGCCCCATTGAACCTAACTCCAGTTTTTGTCTTGGGTCCGCGGCTGGCTTGCGAAAGGGCTGGCTTGCCGGCTCGAAAGAATTATGACTCTTTCGATCACCTATTGCGCTCTGTAATTAACTTGGCTATTGGAGTCAAGTTTTCAAGAGCAGGGGCGCCGCGGCCAGATTGCCGCAGAAACCCTTGATGCATCAGGAATAAAATGTCTGCCGCCGACGATGTGCCCGATAGATTTGCCGCCGAAAAAGTCATGGATAGTGACGAAATTCTGGCTGGGCGCACGGAAGTGGTGATCCTGCATCGGGGCCAGGCCTATCGGCTGCGGCTGACCCGTCAGGACAAGCTCATTCTCACCAAATAGGCGTCCCGTGACCATGAATGCTTCCAAATCCGCCGACGACATCCGCAGTTTGCGGGCCCTGCATCCCCAAATGCGCGAACGCGATTTCGCTCGCATCCATTCCATTTCCGAAGCGCAGCTGGTGGCGGCCGAAGTCGGCCGCTCGGCCCAGCGCCTGCGCGTCGACCTCGACACCCTGCTCAACGGGCTGACCTCGGTGGGGGAAGTCATGGCGCTGACGCGCAATGAAAGCGCGGTGCACGAAAAGATCGGCCCCTATGAGAAGGTAGTCATCGGGCCGATGGCGTCGATGGTGCTGGGGGCTGAGATCGACCTGCGCATTTTCCCGAGCCGCTGGGCTTTTGGCTTTGCCGTGGAAAAGACCGGCGAAAACGGGGATGTCAGGCGCTCGCTGCAGTTTTTCGACGCGCAGGGTAATGCCGTGCACAAGGTGCATGCGCGCCCGGCGACCAATCTCGAAGCCTGGGCTGTGCTGGTCGGCAATCTCCTTCATGAGGAGCAGACCGACACCATCGCCGTGACCGCGGCGCCGGCCCCTGCCCCGCTGGGTGAAGCGGCCGGCGTCGAGGCCCTGCGGGCGGCATGGTCGGCGATGACCGACACGCACCAGTTCTATCCGATGCTGAAAAAACTCAATCTGCCGCGTCTCGACGCCATCGAGATGGTGGGCGAGGATTTTGCCTGGCAGCTCGATGCGGAGGCCGGCAAGACCATGTTCGAAGCCGTCGCCGGGACCGATCTGCCGATCATGGCCTTTGTGGGCAATGATGGCTGCATCCAGATCCATGCCGGGCCGATCACCAAGGTCAGCCCGATGGGGCCATGGCTCAATGTGCTGGACGACACCTTCCACCTGCATTTGCGGCTCGACCATGTGGCCTCGGCCTGGGCGGTGCGCAAGCCGACCAAGGACGGGCATGTCAGCTCGGTCGAACTCTATGACGCCAATCGCGAACTGATCATTCAGTTCTTCGGCATGCGGCAGGAAGGCCAGGACGAGCGCACAGCCTGGCGCGCCGTGGTCGAAAAACTGCCTCTCTTCCAGACCTCCAACGCTGCGTGAGACAAATGATGCGCTTTTCTTCGAGCTTTGCCGCGGCGCTGATGGCCGCAAGCCTTTTCACCCCGGCCTTATCGGCGGCGGAATTGGAAAAATTTGCCGACCCGAGCCGGCTGGTATCGATCGGCGGATCGCTGACCGAAATTATCTATGCGCTGGGGGCGGAAGAATTGCTGGTCGCCCGCGACCAGACCGCGCTCTACCCGCCTGAGGTGATGGAACTGCCCGATGTCGGCTATGCCCGGCAGCTGGCGCCGGAGGGCGTCTTGTCGGTGGGGCCGACGGCGCTCCTCGTGCTCGAGGGCAGTGGCCCGCCCGAAGCGCTCGACGTGCTCGAAGGCGCGGGCGTCGAATATCAGACCGTGCCGGAAAGCTATTCGGCCGAGGGCGTGCTGGTGAAGGTGGACGAAGTGGGCGCAGCGCTGGGGCTGGGCGAGAAAGCCGATGCCTATAGGGCCGGGCTCGAAGCCGAATTCGCCGCTTTGGCGGAACGCACGGGGGCCATCGAAACGCCCAAGCGCATCCTCTTCATCCTCTCCAACCAGGGTGGGCAGATCCAGGCGTCGGGGACGGGCACGGCGGCGGATGGCATGATCGCCTTGGCGGGGGCGGAGAATGTGATCACCGAATTCGAAGGCTATCGCCCGCTCTCGGAAGAGGCGATCACCGCGGCGGCACCGGACGCCATCTTGATGATGGATCGCGGCGGCGACCATGCGGCGACCGATGCGGAATTGCTGGCGCATCCGGCGATTTCGCTGACGCCGGCGGGGCAGAACAAGGCCATTTTCCGGCTCGAAGGCTCCTATCTCCTCGGCTTTGGTCCGCGCACGGCCGCGGCGGCCAATGAGCTGGCCGATCTGCTCTACGGCAAGCCGTAAGGGGGATTTGCGACGATGACAGACACCATGACCATGCAGCCGGGAGTGCGGCCCGGACGGGCCGAGGGCGATCGCAGCCATCTGGGGCGCATTGTCGTTGCCGGGTTAGCCGTCGCGCTGGTTGCGGCCATGGTGCTGTCGATGACCACGGGCGCTTCGGGCGCCTCGGTCTGGGGTGTCGTCGGCCAGCTTTTCGGATTTGCGCCCGAGAGTGCGGCCCAGGCGGCGCGGGACCATGCGGTGATCGTCAATATCCGCCTGCCGCGCATGATTTTGGGCGTTCTTATTGGCGCGGGCCTGGCGGTCTCGGGCCTCCTCATGCAGGGGCTGTTCCGCAACCCGCTGGCCGATCCCGGGCTGGTGGGCGTTTCGGCCGGCAGTTCGCTGGGCGCGGTGACGATCATCGTGCTCGGCGGTACGGCGCTGGCCCCGTTTACCGAGGCGCTGGGGATTTTCGCCCTGCCCCTGGCGGCATTCGGCGGCGGGCTCGCCACGACATTCGTGCTTTATCGCGTGGCGACCAAGGGCGGGCAGACGGCGATTGCCACCATGCTTCTGGCCGGGATTGCGATTGCTGCGCTGGCGGGGGCGCTGAGCGGCGTGCTGGTCTATATCGCATCCGACAACCAGTTGCGGGACCTGACATTCTGGGGCATGGGGTCGCTCGCCGGGGCGACCTGGATCAAAATCCTCGCCGCAGGGCCGATCATTGCGGCGGCCCTGTTCGTGGCGGCGTTTCTCTCCAAGGGGCTCAATGCCCTGACACTGGGCGAAGCGACGGCAGCGCATCTCGGCGTGCCGGTGCAAAAGTTCAAGATTGCGGCCATTGTGGCGGTGGCCGGGGCGACCGGCGCGTCGGTGGCGGTGAGTGGCGGCATCGGCTTTGTCGGCATCGTCGTGCCGCATCTGCTGCGCCTCGTGATCGGGCCGGACCACCGCTATCTGTTGCCGGCTACGGCGCTTTTGGGCGCAACCTTTCTCCTTTTTGCCGACGCCATCAGCCGCACCATCGTGGCCCCGGCCGAATTGCCGATCGGCATCGTCACCGCGGCCTTCGGCGGCCCGTTCTTCCTCTGGATCCTCTTGCGCCGGCGCAATGCGCTGAGCTGGTGAGACACTCATGATCGAGATCGACAGCATCGATGTGAGCCTTAACGGGCGGCACATTCTCCACGAGGTGAGCTTTTCGGCGCGGCCGGGACAGCTGACCGCCATTGTCGGGCCGAACGGGTCAGGCAAGTCGACACTGCTCAAGGCACTGTGCCGCGACCAGGCCTATCAAGGCGATATCTTCATCGACGGGCGCGAATTGCGCGGCCTCTCGGCGATGGAGGCGGCGGTGTTGCGGGCCGTGCTGCCGCAGGCGAGCACATTGCCCTTTCCCTTCACCGTGCGCGAAGTGGTGGCCATGGGCGTCACGGCCGGGCGGCCGGGTGTTGCGCCAAATGCTCTCGCAAGGCTGCCGGAAGAGGCGCTGGCGGCGGTCGATCTCGACGGCTTTGGCGGGCGGTTTTATGGCGAATTGTCGGGCGGCGAGCAGCAGCGCGTGCAATTGGCGCGGGTACTCTGCCAGGTCTGGGTGCCGGTGCTCGATGGGGTGCCGCGCTATCTCTTTCTCGATGAGCCGGTTTCAAGCCTCGATATCAAGCATCAGCTGATGATCATGGATGTGGCCCGCGCCTATGCCAATGCCGGGGGCGGGGTGATCGCCGTGCTGCACGATCTCAACCTCACCGCCATTTATGCCGATCAGGTGGTGGCGCTGCGCGACGGCGCGGTGATGGCGCGCGGCACGCCGGCCGCCGTGATCAAGGACGAGGTGCTGGCCCAAGTGTTCGATGCGCCGCTGCGCGTCGGCGTCGCGCCGGCCCGGCATGTGCCCTTCGTTTTACCGCACTCGGCCATCGCCGCCGAAACACACCGAAACCTCAAGGTTGCCCAATGAGATCTTTTGCCATCTTGTCCCTGCTTGTCGGCCTCACCGCCCCGGCATTCTCCCAGGAGGCCGTTGCTCCGAAATTCCTGCTGGAACTCAATGCCGCCCAGACATCGGAAAAAGGCTGCCGGGTGACTTTTCTCGCCACCAATGAATTGGGCGGCGACCTCGCAAAGGCATCGGTGGAAATGGCGCTGTTCAATGGCACCGGTGCAATCGAGCGGATCGTGACCCTCGACTTCAAGGGGCTCACCGAGGGCAAGACCAAGGTGTTGCAGTTCGAGCTGGCCAATCTCGATTGCGCCGATCTCGGGCGCGTCCTGATCAACGACATCACCGCCTGCGAGGGCGAGGGCTTTGCCGGCGACGCATGCCTTGCCGGGCTCGTGCCGAGCGCGCGGCCCGATATCGTCTTCGGGGTCTAGGCGATGGAACATGCAGCGCATGACTTTTCGATCCTGGGCCTCTTCATGCAGGCCGATCTGGTGGTGAAATCCATCATGGTCGGGCTGCTGCTGGCCTCGATCTGGTGCTGGGCGATCATTGCCAACCGCATGGCCGCCTATGCAAAAGCGCGAAAGGACATGGCTGCGTTTGACCGCGCCTTCGCCTCCGGGCAGTCGCTCGACGCGCTGCGGAACAGCTATCGCGCCGCCCCGACTTCGGGGCTTTCGGCAGTGCTGGTGGCCGGAATGGACGAATGGGACAAGAGCCACGCCCAGAACGCTGCGACGCCCGAGGGTTTGAAGGCCCGGCTCGAAATCGCGCTCGACCTGGCGGTGAGCGAGGAAAGCGCCAAGCTTGAAAAGCGGCTGGGCTTTCTGGCCTCGACCGGGTCTGCCGGACCGTTCATCGGCCTCTTCGGTACGGTATGGGGCATCATGAATGCCTTTACCGCGATTGCGACGGCGGAAAATACGAGCCTCGCCGTGGTGGCGCCCGGCATTGCCGAGGCCTTGCTGGCGACGGCGATCGGCCTCCTCGCGGCGATCCCGGCCGTTATCGGCTACAATAAGCTCAGCGCCGAGGCGGGGGTGATTTCGGCCCGGTTCGAGGGTTTTGCCGATCGTCTCGTGGCGCTGCTATCGCGCCAGCTCGACGCCGGAAAGGCCGCATAGACATGGGCATGGGCATTTCAGCGGGCAAGAAGGGCCGGAAGCGCGGCCGCGCCGGTGGCGGCCCGATCAGCGAGATCAACGTCACCCCGATGGTCGACGTCATGCTGGTGCTGCTCATCGTCTTCATGGTGGCGGCGCCGCTGATGACCATGGGCGTGCCCGTCGACCTGCCCAAGACGCAGGCCCAGGCCATGCCGCTCGAACGCAAGCCGATCACCGTGACCGTGACCAATGCGGGCGCCATTTCCATTGATGGCGATCCGGCAACGATGGAAACGCTGGTGCCCATGGTGGAGGCGCTGGCCGTCGATGGCACGGATGAGCGGCTATATGTACGCGGCGATGCGGCCACCGCCTACGGGCAGATCATGGAAGTGATGGGCGCGCTTTCGGCCGCCGGATATGGCCAGATCGGCCTGATCACGGAACGCAAAGAGGCCGAATAATGCGGCTCGCCCTGCCCGGCTCGGCGCTGATCCATGTCGGCTTCCTCGCCCTCATTCTCATTGGCCTGCCGCGCGGCGAGGCCGAGGACGCCCCTGCGCCTGCGCCCGTCAGCGTCAGCATCGTCGCCATGTCGAGCGTCTCGGCCAATGAGAGCGTGGTGGTGGAGTCCGATGCCAGTGTGTCGTCTGTGTCGGCCGGAAGCGATGTGGAAGTGCTCGAGCCGGTCGAGCCGGAGGCGCTCGAAGAGATCGTCGAGGCGATCGAGGCGGTGACGCCGGAGGAAATCGTTCAAGAAAATAGCGAGACTGCCGAGCCGGTCGAGGTTGAGACGGTCGAAGAGGCTGTTGTCGAACCGGTCGAGGCCGATATTGTCGAGGCAGAGCCAATCGCCGAGGATGTTTCGGAGCCGCTGGAGGCTGAGCCGGTGGAAACGCTGGTGGCCGAGCCGCTGCAGAGCGAACTCACCACCAGCGAAGAGAATTCCACGCTGGAAGCCATACAACCGGAAGCTATGGCTGGGGCGGAGACGGAGGCCATCGAGCCGGTGGCGGTAGAGGATTTCAAGGCCGCGCCGGTTCCGGTGACGGCAACGATCAAGCGCCAGTCCGAACCCATCGTGCACAAGCCGCGTCCGGCCCAGACGCAACAGGCGCAGAGGCCGCCGCAGCAGCAGCGGGGCAATGGCGGCAATGCCAATTCGGACAATGTCGCGGCAGCGGGTGGTGCACCGCCGCAGGCTTCGGGGAATGGCAATGGCGGGGCCGCCGAGGAGGCGCGCTACCAGAGCCAGGTGACGCGAAAAGTGCGCAATGCGCTGCGCGGCCTGCGGGGGCAATCAGGGCTGGTGGTGGTCGGCTTTACCGTCCATGCCGATGGAAGGGTGTCGGGGATCGGCGTGGTGCAGTCTTCGGGCAATGCGGCCATCGACCAGGCCGGGGTCGATGCGGTGCAGCGGGCCGCGCCGTTTCCGCCATTTCCGGGCGGTGTGAACCGGAGTTCATGGCCGTTCGGCGTGCCGCTGGAATATAAGCGGTAGTTTTTCATTTCTGAATTTTGACTTGGGCCGGTGGCTCTCTCCACCCCACCCTCAATCCCTCCCCGTCGAGGGGAGGGAGGTTCGGCCGGTAGTTTTGGCAGCACCCCCGCCTAACCTCCCCCTGAAACAGGGGGAGGTACGCATCGGGGATGGGGCGATGTCGGAGAGCCACCGCAGCACCCCTCCCCCTGGAAAGGGGGAGGTTGGGTGGGGGTGGGCAAGGGACCCGCTATCCACAAGTGCTCCTGACGCGGCGGGATGGGATTTGGGAATGGGCGGCAAGGCGACTATGGTCCGGCACTGAGAAAAAAACTGATTCCGGACTGCCATGGCCACCCTGACGCAAGACATTGCCAATCGTATTGCCCTCGATATCGGGGCAAGGCCCCAGCAGGCCATTGCCGCCATTGCGCTGCTCGACGAGGGCGCGACCGTGCCGTTCGTGGCGCGCTATCGCAAGGAAGTGACGGGCGGGCTCGACGATACGCAATTGCGTCTCTTGGCCGAGCGGTTGAGCTATCTGCGCGAACTCGAAGCGCGGCGCGAAAGCGTGCTGGGCTCGATCCGCGACCAGGGCAAGCTCACCCCGGAACTGGAGGCGGCCATCGGCAAGGCGCCGACCAAGGCGGAGCTCGAAGACCTTTACCTGCCCTATAAGACCAAGCGCCGCACCAAGGCGGAAATCGCCCGCGAAAAGGGGCTGGGGCCGCTGGCCGATGCCATTTTCGAGGATCGCCGGGCCGAGCCGGTGGCGCTGGCGGAAGCTTATGTCACCGAAGCGGTGCCCGACACCAAGGCAGCGCTCGAAGGCGCGCGGGACATTTTCGCCGAGCGCTTTTCGGAGAATGCAGAGCTCTTGGGGCGCTTGCGCACTTACATGAAAGAGCGCGCCGTGCTGCGCTCGCGCGTCGTCACCGGCAAGGAACAGGACGGGGCAAAATTCTCCGACTATTTCGACCACTTCGAGAAATGGTCGACGGTGCCGAGCCATCGGGCGCTGGCCATGCTGCGCGGGCGCAATGAGGACATCCTCAATCTCGACATCGAGGTGGACGCCGACGATCCCTCCCCGGTCAAGCCGGCGGTGCGGATGATCGCGGCCGCCTTCGGCATCGACTCCAGCCTGCCGGGCGACAAATGGTTGCTCGACGCGGCGGCCTGGACCTGGCGGATAAAACTCTCGATGAGCCTGTCTCTCGCGCTGATGAGCGATCTGCGCGAACGCTCGGACGAAGAGGCGATCCGCGTCTTTGCGCGCAATCTGAAGGATCTGCTGCTGGCCGCTCCGGCGGGCACGCGGACAACCATGGGGCTCGACCCCGGCATTCGCACCGGGGTGAAGGTGGCGGTGGTCGATGCGACCGGCAAGCTGATCGCGACCTCGACGGTCTATCCCTTCCAGCCGCGCAACGATATTTCGGGAACCCAGGCGGAACTGGCCAAGCTCATTGTCGCCCATGGGGTGGAGCTGATCGCCATCGGCAATGGCACGGGCAGCCGCGAGACCGAAAAGCTTGTCGCCGACATGCTGGCGCTGATGCCGTCGCCGAAACCCACCAAGGTGATCGTTTCGGAAGCCGGGGCCTCGGTCTATTCAGCCTCGGAAGCGGCGGCGGCGGAATTCCCCGGGCTCGACGTGTCGCTGCGCGGGGCGGTGTCGATTGCCCGGCGCCTTCAGGACCCGCTGGCGGAACTGGTGAAAATCGAGCCCAAATCCATCGGCGTCGGCCAGTATCAGCACGATGTCGACCAGTATCGGCTGGCGCAAATGCTCGACACGGTGGTGGAAGACGCGGTGAACGCGGTGGGGGTCGATCTCAACACCGCCTCGGCGCCGCTTCTGGCCCGGGTGTCGGGGCTCGGCGGGTCCATCGCCCAGGCAATCGTCGCCCACCGCGACGCCAATGGGCCGTTCAAGAGCCGCAAGCAATTGCTCGACGTGGCGCGGCTGGGCCAGCGCACATTCGAGCAGAGCGCGGGCTTCTTGCGCATTCGCGACGGCGCCGAGCCGCTCGACGCTTCGGCGGTGCACCCGGAAGCCTATGGCGTGGCACGCAAGATCGTTTCGGCCTGCGGGCGCGATGTGCGGGCGCTGATGGGCGACAGCGCCGCGCTCAAGGCGCTCGATCCGCGCGTCTTCGTCGATGAGCGGTTCGGCCTGCCGACGGTGAAGGATATTCTGGCCGAACTGGAAAAGCCCGGTCGCGATCCGCGCCCCGCTTTCAAGACGGCGAATTTTGCCGAGGGCATCGATGAGATCAAGCACCTCAAACCCGGCATGATGCTGGAAGGCACCGTTACCAATGTCGCCGCCTTCGGGGCGTTCGTCGATATCGGCGTGCACCAGGACGGGCTGGTGCACGTGTCCCAGCTGGCGGACAAATTCGTCAAGGACCCGCACGAGGTGGTCAAGGCGGGCGACGTGGTCAAAGTGCGCGTGGTGGAAGTGGATGTGGCGCGAAAACGCATCGCGCTCTCCATGCGGAAGGACGGGGATGGGCCCGCCCCGCACGAGGCACGATCCGACAGGGGCAGGCCGAATGCGCGCCCCGCCGGCCGGCCGGGCACTGCGCCCGACAAGGGCAATGGGGCATTGGGAGCGGCTCTCAATGCCGCGATGCGCAAGAAGTAGCAATGACGGCGCGGACGCACTGGAGCGTCCGCGCCTCCCCCGGGGCCGTTCAGCCCAACCAGATGCCGTCGCTGATCTGATCGAAGACGCGGTCCTTGTTCTCGGCGCTCTCTGAAAAATGGGCCAGGAGATCGCTGCGCGTGCCATCGCCGCTGGCGAGCCGTCCGACCCAATAATCATAGCCACCCTGTTCGTATTCGCGGCCCAGCGTGTGGCGGTAGAGCAGTTCGACGAAGTTCTCGTTGCTGACGGTGTCCTCGGTGCCGTAGGTGTCGATGAATTCGTCGGAAGCGAGGAAATGGCGGGAGGCGCTCATCACATCGTCTTCGCTCCGATCGAGCCGGTTGATCCAGAACTTGAGACCGTCCTGGTCGGGCGTTCGATCGAAGGCTGCCTGATAGAGGCGGTAGGCCTGGCCGGCATTGCCGTTGATATCGATGGCGAGCACACCGTCAAAGCCAAAAACGATGCGTTCGATATTGGTGAGGGTATCGGTGCTCAGATCGCCCACAAGATCCACAACAGTGACCGTGTCGGTTCCTATGCCGGAGATTTGCAGATCGCCTTGGCCGCGATCCCAGAAGGCGGCGAAGTCGCGACCGGCACCGCCTTCGATTATGTCATTGCCATCATTGCCGACGAGGAAATTGCTCTGGTCATTGCCGATGATGACGTCGTCGAAATCGGAACCTTGCGCCTCGGTAAAGCCGACAAGGGTGTCGACGTCGCCGTTGACGGTATTGGTGGCCTGACCGGTGGCGAGGTTGATATTGAAACCACTGCCGATGTGTTCTCCCTCGCGGACGTAATCAACATAGTCGCGGGTGTCGCCGGCGATGATGAGATCTGATCCACTGAGGCCTATCAGGCCCGTTGCAATTCCGTCATTGGCGCCTTCGATGACGTCGTGGAAGAATGTGCCGCGAAATTCCATGTGCTCGGTGACATTGATGGTGTCGACATCACCGTTGAACTTGTAGATCTTGCCTTCGCCCAGCTTGATATGCACGCCGACGAAGTCCGGACGGCTGCCTATCGGGTCGTCCCGGTCGTAGAGCCAGCCATAGGTCAAAGTCGCCCATTGCGGCGCATCGACGCTGTAGGTGTCGGACCCAAAACTGCCATCGAAGAGGATTTCGGCGCCCGCCTGGACAGTCATCGTATCGGCGAAACGTGAACCCGTGATCCCCCGGAGCCCGACAAAACTGTCCGTGTTTCCAAAGGTATCGACGACGGTGCCACTGCCGTCGCCATTCCAGGTCGCGACCACGCCCCGAGTGCCCCCGTCATGTTCGTAGGACATGCCGTCCCAGCCGGCGCCGCCGCCATCTATGAAATCGGCGCCGTCGCCCAAGTCGTGGAACCAGTCGTCGTCCATGCCGCCGACCAATTGGTCGGGGCCATTTGTGCCTCTGATATCAACCATGATGTACCCCTTTGCTTGCCTTTATTGCCTGCGGCGCGCGGAGCGCCCGTAGGGAGGCTAGTCGGGGGATGGACCGGGATGACAGCTATCAGAACTGATAGGGGTGGCGGCTAGATCAGATTGCGCCGCACGGCGATGGCTATTGCTTCTTCGCGGGTGCGGGCGCCAAGGCGGCGTCGGGCGGACATGATGTGGAGGTTAACCGTCTCGGACTTGATCCCGAGCGCAAAGGCGATCCGGTCATTGGCCATGCCCTGCGCAAGGCGCGCCAGCACATCCGCCTCCCGGCGGCTGAGTGGGTTGCCTGCCAATCGATCGCCCTGGGGGGAGATGAGGACAAGGGCCAGGGCATGGCCCGGATCGAAATAGTCTGCCCGGCCTACTGCTCCGATCATTGGGGGAGCGGGCAGCACCCGAAAGGCGTGAGAGGCGTCCCCGTTCGCCGCACGCAAACTGAGGGCGCGGCCTGCTACGGAGAGCTGGCGGCTGGCGAACTGGCGCAGCACCCGTTCGAGCCAACCCTGGGCGCGCTGATCGACAAAGCCGAGCCGCCCCTCCCGACAGGCCAATGCGCCGGCGGGACCAGACATTATTCCGCGCGCCAGAGCGTTGAAGAAATGGATGCGACGATCGACCCCGACCAGGAAGGCGGCGCCGGCAAACATGTCGAGCGCTTCGGCGCGGCTTTCGGAACGGGTGCGGGCATTGTGATAGATGGCAAAGGCGCGCCGCAAATGCGGGGCCGTGGCGTTGAGCGTATCCACGATGCGCGGCTGGAGGCGATCGCGATCGGCCAGGCGGATA
The DNA here is from genome assembly GCF_029201545.1 of Devosia sp. FJ2-5-3. Lineage (NCBI taxonomy): Bacteria > Pseudomonadati > Pseudomonadota > Alphaproteobacteria > Hyphomicrobiales > Devosiaceae > Devosia > Devosia sp. FJ2-5-3. Next base: position 4,090,801 of record NZ_CP104007.1, read on the forward strand.
TTGCAGGAGATGCGGAAAATGCGCCTCCTGTCGCGCATCAGCGTGATGCCGACCCCGGTGCCGATATCTTCCTGGGGGCGCACCCAGTCATTGTACCATTCGGTCCGGCGCAAATGCTCGGTGGGCAGCAGGGATTCGGACGTCAGCGCGACGCCTATGGGCGCGCTTGCAGCCCGGGCCGACCAGGGATTGAGCTGGGCGTAGTGCTGGCGAAAGGAAGCGAGATAGGGCTCGGAATAGCCACTGCCGAGAATGCCGATATTGTTCCGGGTGGTAAGATCATGTCCGTGGAGGGAAATATAGGCGTGGTCGAATTCACGCTGGAACTGTTCGAGCAAGGCCGGCCAGCCAGCCGCCCCAATGGCGGCAGAATAGATCGTGTCGACCAGAATCTTCAGTCGTCTCGGATCCATTTCCCGCATCAGCGCCCCAAAGGAAGACCCAATCTCGGCCGCGGTTTATTTCGAACGCGGCCCGTCCCCTATCGATGAGAAGATTATATCCGTGCACTGTTCGAAATAATTGGTTTGAGGGGGGCCGCTATGCCGAAAGATTATGTGCAGCTGACCACAGGGCGCGTTGCTTACAGCCAAAGTCCCGGCGCGGGACCCGATCTGGTCTTGCTCCACTCCAATTCCACATGTGGCGACATTTTCGTCCATCAGCTTGGCGATCTGGGCAATCGGGCACGGGTGACGGCTATCGACCTGCCCGGCCATGGCGGCTCGGACGACCTGACCGATCTCTCGCTCTATGGGCTGGTTGGCTTTGCCGAGATAGTGGGGGCGGCGCTGGAGCGGCTGGGGATCGCCCATCCGCTGGTGGTGGGAACTTCGCTTGGTGGTCACATCGTGCTGGAGATGACGCGGAGCCACGCCATGGCCGGGGCGATGATTGTCGGCACGCCGCCCTACAGCCGAGATCCCGCCCGGATCGGCGAGGCCTATCGGCCCGACCCGGTGGCGGCGCTTTCCTTTGTCGGGGAGATGAGCGAGACCCAGATCGCCGAATTTGCCGATGCGCTGAGCGATGGGCACGGGACGGACCCGATGTGGCGCGATGCCGTGCGCCGCACCGATCCGAATATGCGGCGGCATCTGGCGGCGGGCCTCTTTGACCCCGCGGCAGGGGAGCAAAGGGCGCTGGCGGAAAACTGCCCCGTGCCGCTCGCCATCGTCAACGGCGCCGAGGACCGGTTCATCGATCTCGACTATGTCGACAGCCTTGCCTATGCCAATCTATGGTCCGGCAGGACATATCGGATCGAAGGCGCGGGGCACGCACCTTTCTTCAGCCGGCCGGAGGCGTTCAACGCGCTGCTCGGTCAGCTGGCGAAAACTGTGTTCGGGGACTGAGGGCGCAGGCGGAGTGGTTTTTTCATGCGTATTGCCATGATCGGCAGCGGCTATGTGGGGCTGGTGAGCGGGGCCTGCTTTGCCGATTTTGGCCATGAGGTGGTGTGCGTCGACCAGGATGGGGGGCGCATTGCCGCGCTCGACGCCGGGAAGATGCCGATTTTCGAGCCGGGGCTCGAGGCGCTGGTGACAGAAAATGTGAAGGGCGGGCGGCTGCATTTTTCGACCGCGCTGAAACCGGCCGTGGCCGCAGCGGACGTGGTGTTCATCGCCGTGGGCACGCCGTCGCGCCGGGGCGATGGGCACGCCGACCTCAGCTTCGTCGAGGCGGCGGCGGCCGAAATTGCCGGGGCGATTTCCGGATTTACGGTGGTGGTGACCAAATCAACCGTTCCTGTGGGGACGGGCGACAAGGTGGAGGCTATCATGCGGCAGACCAATCCCAATGCGGATATCGCGGTGGTCTCCAACCCCGAATTCCTGCGCGAGGGCGCGGCCATCGAGGATTTCAAGCGGCCCGACCGCATTCTTTTGGGCGTGGAAGACGAGCGGGCCCAGGCGGTGATGACGGAAATCTACCGACCGCTGTCGCTCAATGCGCCGCCGCTGCTGTTCGTCGACCGGCGGACCGCTGAGCTGACCAAATATGCCGGCAATGCGTTTCTGGCCATGAAGATCGCCTTCATCAACGAAATGGCCGATCTGTGCGAAAAGACCGGGGCCAATGTGCAGGATCTGGCGCGGGGGATCGGGCTCGACGGGCGGATCGGATCCAAATTCCTCAATGCCGGGCCGGGCTATGGCGGATCGTGCTTTCCCAAGGACACGCTGGCGCTGGTGCGGATCGGCGAGGATTTCGGCAGCCCGGTGCCGCTGGTGGAAACGGTGGTCGCCAGCAATGCACGGCGCAAGGCGGGCATGGCCGGGCGGGTCATTGCGGCCATGGGCGGGGATGTCTCGGGCAAGCGGATCGGGATCCTCGGCCTCACCTTTAAGCCCAATACGGACGATCTGCGCGAATCTCCGGCCCTCACGCTGATCGAAGATCTGCAGACGGCGGGCGCCTGGGTTCGCGCCTATGACCCCGAGGGAATGGAGGCGGCGCGGGGCATGCTGGAGGGCGTGGTGTTTGCCCATGACGAATATGACGCGGCCGAAGGCGTGGATGGGATGGTGCTGGTGACCGAGTGGAACGCGTTCCGCTCGCTCGATCTTGCGCGGCTGCGCGGATTGATGGCCAAGCCGGTGTTCGTCGATCTGCGCAATGTCTATCGCGACAAGGAAATGGAAGCGGCCGGCTTTGCCTATTTCAGCATCGGCCGCCCCAAGGGGAGCGGGAAGGGCACCGAGCGAAGGGCCGCTGCGGAATGAGGGTTTTTATCACCGGAACGGCGGGATTCATCGGCTTCCACCTGGCGCGGCAGCTTCTCGCCGATGGGCATGAGGTGGTCGGCTATGACGGGATGACGCCCTATTATGATGTGGCGCTGAAACGGGCGCGGCACGCCATTCTGGCAGAGGCGAACCGCTTCACGGCGGTCGAGGCGATGCTGGAGGATGGGGCGCGGCTCGAGGGCGAGATTTCCGGCTTCGCGCCCGATATTGTGGTGCATCTGGCCGCCCAGGCGGGGGTGCGCTACAGCCTCGAGGCGCCGGAGGCCTATGTCAGTGCCAATCTGGCGGGGACGTTCAACCTGCTCGAAGCGCTGCGCAGAACCAGGGTGCGGCATTTCCTTTTTGCCTCGACCTCCTCGGTCTATGGCGGCAATGAGGATTTTCCCTTCGCCGAGGCCGACCGGACCGATTTTCCCGTCTCGCTCTATGCCGCCACCAAGAAGGCGGGCGAGGCGATGAGCCACTCCTATGCCCATCTGTTCGATGTGCCGACGACCTGCTTCCGCTTCTTTACCGTCTACGGCCCCTGGGGGCGGCCGGACATGGCGCTGTTCAAATTCGTGTCGGCCATCGAGGAGGGTGAGCCCATAGACATTTATGGCATGGGCAAGATGCGACGCGATTTTACCTATGTCGATGATCTCGTCGCCTCGATCATCGCGCTGTTCGATGCGGTGCCGCAGGCGGGCAGGCCGGCGGCGCGCGCGGGGGTGGCGGATAGCCTCTCCCCTGTTGCCCCGTGGCGCAGCGTCAACATCGCCGGCGGGCAGCCGGTGGAGCTGATGGATTTCATCGGAACCATCGAGCGGCAGATGGGCAGAGAGGCGCAAAAGCGCATGCTGCCGATGCAGGCGGGGGATGTGACGGCGACGGAGGCGGATGCGCGCCTGCTCGCGGCGCTGACCGGGCAGCAGCCGACGACGCGGATCGAGGATGGGGTCAAGGCTTTCATCGACTGGTATCGGGACTGGAAGGGCGGCGGAGCGGCCTGATCGCCTGATGCCGCGACAGAAACGGGAGAGGCGCCGGATGAAGACAATCCTGTTTTTCTATCGCGATCTCGGCAATGGCGGGGTGCAGAACAACATGCTGCGCCTGGCCGAGGGGCTGGTGCAGCGCGGCTGGAGGATCGAATTTCTCATTGCCCGCACCGAGAATATGGAATTCGCCGTGCCCGAAGGGGTTTTGGTGCATCGGGCGGCATCGGCCAACCCCTGGCAGCTGGTCTGGGCGCTGGCGCGGATGATCGACCGGGACAAGCCGGACGCGATCTACACGGCCATGCCGAACTATAATTGCGCGGCGCTGGTGGCGCGGATGCTGGCGCGGCACAAGCCGAAAATCATCATCTCGGAGCGCAGCGATACGCGGGCCGAGCGGCGGCAGGGACGTTTTGACTGGTATGGCCTGTCGCTGCGGCTGGCGCCCTGGCTCTATACCAGGGCGGATCGCATTCTCGCCGTGTCGGAGGAAACCGCCGATAGCCTCGCGGCGGCGAGCGGCATTGCGCGGGACCGGATAGTGGTGTTGCACAATCCCGTCGTGAGCGCGGCGCTGGAAAAAGCCGCCGCGCATCCGCTGCACCACGAATGGGTGGAGGGACCCTATCGGCTGCTGGTGGCGGTGGGGCGGCTGGCGCCGCAAAAGGATTTTGCCACGCTGCTCCGCGCCTTTGCGCTGTTGCACGAAAAGCGCGCGGAGGCGCGGCTGGTGATTATCGGGGGTGGCGAGGAGCGGACACAGCTCGAAGCGCTGGCGGCGGAGCTGGATGTGGACCAGGCGGTGGACTTCATCGGCTTTGACGCCAATCCCTATCGCTGGATGGCGCGGGCGGATGTGTTCGTGCTGACCTCGCTCTGGGAGGGGCTGCCCACGGTTATCATCGAGGCGCTCGCCTGTGGCGCCACCATTGTGGCCACCGACAGCCCGAGCGGGCCGGCGCAGATCATCGGCCGGGACGGCACATTGGGTTATCTCGCGCCGATCGGCGATGCGCAGGCGATTGCCGAAAAACTCGATTATGCGCTGGACCACAAGCTGGACCCGGACGCGCTGCGCGCAGCATCCCGGCAATATTCATCGGGCAATTCCGTCGCACAATTCGAAGAAATATTGCTCGATCTTCTTCCGAAATACAAAAACTGACTTGCCATCGTGCTGCCGGCACTGTTCCCTGCCTACGGGGACAGGGTTCAGGCGGGACAGATGCTGGGGCAGGTTCTGACCTATTTGCCGGCCATGATATTGGCGCGGCTGGCAGGATTTGCCGTGCTGATCGGCGCGGCGCATCTGCTCGCCCCCGCTTCCACCGGGCTATTGGCGCTGGTGCTGCTGGTGGGCGAGGTTTGCGAAGGCATTTTTCTCAACTGGCTGCGCATTTTTCTGCTGCGGCAGGGTTCGGCGCAGGGGCTGATTTCGCTCGAGACGGCGCGGCTTTGTCTCCGTTTCTGGCTGGCCGGGATTCTTGGCGCATCGGTTCTGGCGAGCCTTATTGGACTGGCAGTGGCGGGCGGGGTGGCCGGGGCCTTTATCGGCGCAGTACTGGCCTATATCGCGGCGATCTCCCTCTTCAAATGTGGGCTGGCGCTGCTGCAGATGAGGGGGCGAGCGCGGCAGCATGGCCTGCTCGAAGCGCTGCGCGGGCTGGTCATGGCGCCAGCGGCAATCTGGGCGATGGCGTCGGGCCAAGACTGGATTTTTGTTGCCGGTGTCGTCGTCGCAATCACGGCGACGGTTGGCGGGGTGGCGCTCTGGCAGGGCCGAACCGGTCTTGGCGGCGAGGACCAGCGCCCTGCCCTGCCCGAAATGATCGCCATGGCGCCGCCCTTGATGGCGCTGGCGGCGCTCAATTTTGCCATCGGATCCATCGACCGGCTGATGCTGGGGTTTTCCGCTTCGCCTGCGGCGCTGGCGCCCTATGCCACCAGTTCCGCGCTGGGGCGACAGGGGTTCGATATCGCCACCAATGCCGTCAATGCCGGGGGTTTTCCGGCGCTGGTGGCAGCACGGGCCCGGGGGGATTGGGGCGGGCGGCTGGGGGAGCAGGCCCGCATCCTGATCGGCGTATTGCTGGCGGGCTATGTCGGGCTGGTGCTGACGCGGCATGATCTCGTCGACCTGCTCCTGCCCGAGGCCTATCGCGAAGAGGCGGCGATGCTGCTGCCGATCATCGGATTGGGCGCGGTGGCGCTCAATCTCAAGAACGGGTTGACCGACACGCTCCTTTTGATCGAGGGGCGCTATTGGCGGCAGATGATCGGGCTGGGTGCGGGGGCGGCCGTGTCCGTCGCCATGGCCATGCTGCTGGTGCCGGCATGGGGAGGGATCGGGGCGGCGGCGTCCTTTGCCGCGGGGGCGCTGACCGTGCTTTGCGTCAGCTTTTGGCAGGCGCGGGAATGGTTGAAATTTCCTGGCTCATGGGTGGCACTGGTGGCTGTATCGGGTCCGGCCGTAATCGTGGCGTTGGCTTGTGGCGGCGTCGCGTTGCTCATGCCGGCGGCGGGCGCGGCACTGCGACTGGGGACGACATTTGCTCTGGCCGTACCGCTGGCTCTCTGGGTGCTGGGGGCATGGCCAGGCCGGGTGGCGCCGCATGGCGGATGAGCACGCGCCGGACATCTCGATCATCATCACCAATTACAATTATGGCGCCTATCTCGGCGATGCGATCGGCTCGGCGCTGGGGCAAAGCCATGGGCGGGTGGAAGTGATCGTGGTCGATGACGGATCGACCGATGGATCGCGGGACATCATGGCCAGTTTTGCCGGGATAAAAGCCATCTACCAGGACAATCAGGGGCAGACCGGGGCGGCGATGGCCGGGCTCGCGGTGGCGCGAGGCGGGGTCATCGTCTTTCTCGATGCCGATGATGGCCTCCTGCCCGAGGTGTGCAGCCGGATCGCCGATGCTTATGCTCCCGATATTGCGCTCTATCAGTTTGCGCTCGAATGCCGGGGCCGTGAGAGCGGAGGATCGGGCGTTCTGCCCGAGCAGCCCTTTTTGGCGGATGGCCACAGGCAGCACGTCTTGCGGCATGGCGATTTCCCCAGCGCGCCCAACTCGGGGAACGCGTTTTCCGCCGCGCATTGCCGAAACATGTTTGCGCTGGTGACGCCGGAAGACCGGCGCCGGTACTTCGACGGTTTCCTGATTTTTTCCGCGCCGTTTTCGGGCCGCGTCGTGGCGCTGGAGGGTGTGCAGGGGTTTTACCGCAGGCATGGGCGAAATGTATCCCGGCCCGGATGGAGCCGGGCGGCGCTGCGGCACAATGTCGAAAACGCCCTGTCGCAGCGGCGCGGGATTGTGCTGGCGCAGGGTCAGGAGACAGGGCCGGATGGGGGCTTTCGCTTCCTCTCGCCCTATCATCTGCGCAATGCGATGGCCTTGCGGCGGATGGGCGAGAGGGATGTTCTCCCCGGAAAGAGCCTGATGGCCCTCTTTCTGACGCTGATGCGGCAGGCGGCGGGCTATCACGGGCTCACCCCCTTGCGCCGGATGCGGCTCTGGGGTGCGGGGCTGGTGCTGCTGGCCGCGCCGCGGGGGCTGCTGGCGCTGGTCTGGCCGGAATTCGGGCGATGAAGATATTGGCGCTGACCAGCGAATTCGCGCCGTTCAGGGGTGGGATCGGCACCTATGCAGCGGGGCTGGCGCGGGCGGCGACCGAACTCGGCCATGACATTGTTCTGGCTGCGCCCGACTATGACGGGGAGCATGGGGCATCGGATCGTCGGGAGTTTCCGTTTGAAATCATCCGCTATTCGGGCGGCCCGCATCGGGCGAAAGACGTGCCGGGGAAAATCACCTTGGCGCGACGTCTGGTGGGGCAAGGCCAATTCGATCTCGTCCATGCCATGGACTGGCCGTTTTTCCTGCCGGCGGCGCTGGCCGCGCGACGCGTGCCGCGGCTCTACAGCGTTCACGGATCGGAGATCGCGCATATGGCCCGGCCGACACGGCGCCTGGCGATGTCCGCCACCGGCGTTTGGCAGGGGGATTACCGGGTTTTGGGCGTAAGCGGCTTCACGCATGCGCTTTTTTGCCGGCATTTTCCCGAACTGCCGCCGGAGCGAAGCGGCTTCGTGCATCTGGGCGTCGACGCCGATTGGCTGGCGCACCAGGGCAAGCGCGACGATCGGGCAAGACTGGCTCTGCCTGGGGATCGGCTCATCGTGCTGACGCTGGCGCGGGTGACACGGCGCAAGGGCCATCTTGCGGCGCTGGAGGCGCTGGCGCGATTGCCCGAGCGGGTTCGGGACAGCCTCGTCTATGTCATTGCCGGACCGGACTGCGAGGACGACTATCGCAACGAGCTGGAGGCGGCGATTGCGGCCTCGCCGGTAGATGTGCGCCGCTACCGCGGCCTCGACCGGGCGGATGTGATGGCGCTCGTGGCGGCCAGCGATATTTTCTGCCTGCCGGGGGGATCAGGTGCAGACGGGCAGGTCGAGGGGTTCGGGTTGGTGCTGCTCGAGGCGGGGTCGCAAGGATTGCCGCTGATTGCCGGGGATGTGGGGGGCGTGGCCGAAGTCGTGCATGACGGGATCAGTGGCCTCGTCGTTCCGCCCGGCGATGTCGCAGCGCTTGCCAATGCGCTGTTGCGCCTTGCCGACGATAGTCAATTGCGGGCGCACCTTGGACGCGGGGCGCGGGCACGGGCCGAGAGCCTGACATGGCAGCGCTGCGCGGGGCTGACCTATGGTCCGACTGCGGACGCAGGGTGAGCAGCAGCACGACCATCCAGGCGAGCAGCAAGGATTTGGCGCCCAGCCCCTGCGCGCCGCTGATGCAGATGAGGAAATAGGCGGTCATGTAGGCGTGCACCCGGGTGCCGCCCCTGAGGCAGGCCCGAAGGATGAGAACAAGCGCCGCCAATAGCGCCAGCGCGATGAAAAGGCCGTAATCGACGAGCCAGCCGATCCAGGTGATCTCGATGCCGTAGGGCGTAGCGAAAGCGACCAGCATGTCGGCGCGCGGACCCGGGGCAAGACCAAAAAAGAGGGCGTCCGGGGGGAGATGGAAGGCAAGCTTGAGCGCGGCCCAGCGCGTCGCGGTGCTGCCGCCATCCTCGGCAAAGCGCGTGAGCACCTGGTCTGCGAGCCCGGACGCCGAGGCGGCCAGAACGCCCGCCACCACGCCCAGAACCAGCGTTGCGCGCATGAGGACGCGCTGCCGAGCGGGCAGCCGCGACAGCGCCGCCCGATCACAGAGCACGAAGACGATCAGGATCGAAAGAGTGGCGAGCAGCGCGAGCCGTCCGCCGAAGGCGAGCAGCGCCAGGGCGTGGAGTGCGATCTCGGGCAGCGCCATACGGCGAAAACCGGCAATGGCGCCGTTCACGACCAGATGGACCAGCGCGATGCCGGCGAGGAAGGCGGCGGTGAGCGGATGGCCGACAAGGCCAAGTGCCCTGCCGTCGCCGCGGATTTCTATGGCTCCGGCCACATGGGGCAGCAGCTTGATGCCGAACACGAATTCGGCAAGGCCGGTGAAGGAATTGGCGATCAGCAGCACCATGATTGCGCAGCGCAGGAAGCGGAAGAGGTCCGCGGGGATCGTCGTGACGAGATAGAGCAGCAGGATGGGGGTAAGAAAGGTGACGAGGAGCCCCGAAGCCGGCCGGCCAAGGATAAGCAATTGGACCGTGGCGAAGGCGATGAGTGCGATGAGGCTGAAGAATGTGCGGGGCGACAGGCCGATGAAGCGCATTTTTCCCGTCACGAGGACAGACAGCCCCAGCGCAACCAGCCCAAGCACCGTGGCGACATGGATTTTTTCCAGCGGATTGCCGCCCTGGCCAGCATAATTGATGCCCAGCACATAGAGCAGCGCCGGCGAAAAGAGGAATGCCGAAAACACCGCCGCCATGAGCGTGAAGCGGTACAGGCCCGAAATGGGGGAGCGCGGCCGCAGGGTCCGGAGCGTCGGGCCAGCTGCGGTCGCGCCCCTCATCATGACGCTTGTGCCAGTATCGTCCTGATCGGACGGGCAAGGCTGGTGGGCACGCGATAGGGCGTTTGCGTCGCGGTCAGCGCCGAAATCGGTGCGCTGTCGTGATGAACCACAATATCGAAGGCACTCTCGGGCAATTTGAGATCGAGCGCATCGGCACTTCGTGCCGCAAGCAGGGGCGAGCTCGGCGCGGCGCCCGTTTCCAGTTGCGGGCAGGCAATGGTCAGCTCGACCAGATAGACATTGCCGATGGTGAGATTGAGCGCGAGGCGCAGCTTACCCCTGGCGGTGGTGGATTGGGTGGTCAGATTGAGCTCGGAACGCCGCGCCGTGGCGCTCAGCGCCGGGCTGAGCGAATTGACGGCGACAAAGCCATCGCTGGAATTGCCCTGGCGCAGTTCCACCAGCGGCACGATTTCGCTGTGACACTGGGCGAAAATGGAGGCCGAACAGGCTTTGGAGGCATCGAGCCCCATCATCGACGGGGTGAAGCCGATTTCGTAAAAGGTCGAGGCGGCCGTGCCCGATATGCGCAGCCGGACGGCGGGCAGGCCCAGAAGCGTGGTCACCGAAATAATCTGGGTGGTGAGCGCGCCATTGGCCACCCAGCCAGTGGGCAGGGCGCCGCCGCTACCCACAATGCCGACCGATGCCCCCGCGGGACCCGGACTGGCGAGATTGGTGCCCGCCGGCTCGAGGCTCAGCCCGAGATCGGTTGTCGCCATGATGTCAGCGTCGAATTCGCGCCAATTGCCATCGGCGCTGCGCGCCCATTTCTTGCTGCTGCGGGCAAAATCACAGGCGTCGGCCGATGGGATGGCATTGCCGGCGCGTCGAAACCGGCGCGCGATGAAATCTGCGGCAAAGCCGGCACTGGCCGGCCACCATTGTGCCGTTGAAAGGCCGCCGATGCCCAGGGACAGGCCCAGCATCAGACGAGCCCCACCAGCAGGGTCGCGGTCGTGCCGGTGGCCTTAACCTGGCGCAGGCGCAGCGGCAGGATGGTGCCGCCGGCGATGCCGGAAAGTGTGACGCTGGCTCCCGAGGCCAGCACGACGGCCAGGGCGCCGGCGCCGCCGACATAGAGGGCACGGGTCACTTCGGACAAATCATTGCTGTCGTGCGGCGTGACGGCAAAACCGTGGCTGGCCGGTGCGTCAAGGCCGGGCGACAGGGTCTGGAAACGGTCGGGCATGGTCAAACTCCTCGGGGTTATCGAGGCGAAGTCTAGGTGTCGCCGCGCCCGGCGGGGACAAGTTGCAGTTCCGGCCCTAAGCCAATAGAGCCGTCCTCAGCCGGGCGATGAAGTCTGCCGGCGCTGCATTGGAAAAACCGTCCTGACGGCTGGTGGCGCCGGTCACGTCGCGAATGCAGCGGGAGATGTCGCTGACCCGATCGCAGATGGCGATACCGGGCCGGCCGAGCAAGGTGCGGGCCGTCTGGCTCTGGTGATCGGTGGTGTGTTCACCCCATTCGGCGCGGCGGGGCACGAGAACCATGGGTTTGCCCAATGCGGTGGCATCGAGAATTGTGCCGATGCCGGCATGGGCGACGACGAGGGAAGCGCGCTCGAGCCGGAGAAGAAAGGCATCGTTCTCCTCCATGCGCAGAAATTGCATATGGCGCGGCACGTAGCGGCCGGAGCCGATCTGGGCAAAAACCTTTATCTGCGGGTGCCTGGCGGCCCAATCGTCCATCAGGGTAATCAGCCGGTCGAACGGCAGGAGCGAGCCCACGGTGACGAGGATCATACGACGGCCCCCCAGAAATAAGGCCCCTTCTCGCGGGCGAGATGGCCCCATTGGGTCAGCCAGACGTCGGCGACGACCCGGGCCAATTTGCCGGAACCGGAGAGCGTTTCCGCATTGGCCAGGCTGTCGATCCAGATGGTGCGGGAGCCGACCAGCCATTTGGCGAGGGCCAAAGCCAGAAGGCCGGGGGCAGCGCCGGTGGAAACGACCACTTCCGGACGCAGCCTCAGGACGAGATTGGTGGTGGTGAAAACTGCAAAGGGCAGCGCCCACAAATTGCGACGATGAAAATCGGGCAGCAGGTAATAGGGATGCCCTTCGACCTGTTTGGCATATTCCGGGCGCACACTTGCGAAGCTGACATCGAGGCCGTTGAGCGCGGGGGCGAGGCGGCGAAACTCAACCCAATGCCCGCCGCCGGAAGTAACGACCAATACACATTTACTCACCGCACGCCCCTCTCGCCTCAAAAAGGCATCCAGGAAAACCTTGCCTGATCATCAGTTAGGCAGCGTCAATTCAATAAATCAAGGTAAATATTTACGCTTTTCTACGGAGGTCACCCCTTGATTGGCCACAGTAATTTTCCGCGCGGAGTAATTCTCTAGACGTCTTGCGATTTCAACTTCCCGTGAAGATTACCCTCCGGGATGGCATTGACATACCCATAGCCGCGCGGTTATGAATTAACCCATAGCCTCCGAGTTATCAATGACACAAGAGCAGCCCGACATTCTGTTTCGATCTCTTGCTGACCCGACGCGGCGCGCCATATTCGAGCGCCTTTGCCGCCAGGGCGAGCAGACCGTCGGCGCCCTCACGGCGCAGGCAGGCATTTCACAGCCCGCCGTTTCCAAGCATCTGGGCGTGCTCAAGCAGGCCGGACTGGTGCGGGACCGCCAGCAGGGACGGCAAACCCACTACACGGCGCTGCCGGAGGCGCTCGCCCCGCTGACGGACTGGACAAGGGAAATGTCCAGCTTCTGGGAAGCCAGGTTCGATGCACTGGAAGGGCTTTTGGGAAGGATGGACCAGTGACCGAAATTCCACAGATCCGCAGCGCCATCGTCGAGCGGGAAATTGCCCATCCGCCGGAGAAAATCTGGCGGGCGCTGACCCAGCCGCATCTTCTGGAAGAGTGGCTGATGGGCAATGATTTTGCGCCCGAGATCGGCCGCAAATTCACCTTTCGCCGGCAGCCCAACCCGGATGTCGACATCGTCATCGACTGCCAGGTGCTGGAGATCGAACCGAACCGGACGCTGTCCTATAGCTGGTCGGCCTTCGGGCTGGAAAGCGTGGTGACTTTCACGCTGGAGCCGGTGTCGAGCGGCACGCTTCTGCGCATGGAGCAGGCCGGGTTCCGGCCCGACCAGGACCGGGCCTACAAGGGCGCCCTGGCGTCCTGGAAACAGTTTTTCGCCAAGCTGGACGCAGTGGTCGCCACGCTCGAATGAACCCACAGGGGAAGGAGAAGAGACATGGCCAAACGCAATAATGACGAGGATGAGGGTGTATTCTCGGACACCGAAATTGCAGCAATGCAAGAAGGCCAAGAAGGAGCGCAAGAAAGGCAAGAAGGCCGATGGCCTCGCCGAACTTCTCGCCAAGGTCGAGGAGATGGAAGGGACGGACCGAAAGATTGCCGAGCGACTGCATGAACTGGTGACCACCCATGCACCGGGCCTCACGCCAAAAACCTGGTATGGCATGCCGGCCTGGGCCGACGAGAACGGCAAGGCGGTGTGCTTTTTCAAGGCCGCCGACAAATTCACCGAGCGTTATGCCACATTCGGGTTCAATCCCAATGCCAAGCTCGACGAGGGCAATATGTGGCCCACATCCTATGCTGTGCTCAAACTGGGCGAGGCGGAGGAAAAGCAGATCATCGCGATGATCAGGAAAGCGGCAGGAAGCTGACCGGAAATCGTCGAGGCCGTCGAAACGGGGCCTGCTGACGCGTCGTGACGGGCGGGGCCGGCATTGTGTCGCCCAACATGAAAACTGGGGGACACAATGGCCGAATACGGCTCGATCATCGTTCGCGGCGCGCGCGAAAACAATCTCAAGGGCGTGTCGCTCGATATTCCCAAGCGCAGGATCACGGTCTTCACCGGGGTTTCGGGATCGGGAAAATCCTCGCTGGTCTTCGGCACGATCGCGGCCGAGAGCCAGCGCCTGATCAACGAGACCTATCCGGCCTTCGTCCAGCAATTCATGCCCAAATATGGCCAGCCCGACGCCGACCAGCTGGAAAATATCTCGGCCGCCATCATTGTCGACCAGCAGCGGCTGGGCGGCAATTCGCGGTCCACGGTGGCGACGGTGACCGATACGGCGCAGATGCTGCGTGTGCTGTTCTCGCGCCTGGCCGAACCGCGGCTGGGGCCGCCGGGGCTCTATTCCTACAATGACCCGCGCGGCATGTGCCCGGACTGCGAGGGCATCGGGCAGGTCGCGGCCATGAACATGGCGGCGGTGATCGACGAAACCAGATCGCTCAATGGCGGGGCGCTGCTGCCCAAGGATTATGCGGTCGATAGCTGGTATTGGGAGATTTATGCCAATTCCGGCCTGTTCGACATGGACAAGCCGATATCGCAATATTCCCCCCAGGAGCGGGAAAACCTCTTCCATCTCGACGATGGTCGCAAGATCAAGGTGGGCAAGATCGGGCTGACCTATGAGGGTGTCGTCACCAAGCTCAAGAAGGGGCTGGGCTCGAAAGATCCCGACACTCTGCAGCCCCATGTGCGCCGCGAATATGATGCGATTTTCACCCGCGCCATTTGCCCGGTCTGCCAGGGCGCACGGCTCAACAAGGCGGCGCGCGAAAGCCGGATCGGGCGGCACAATATTGCCGAGCTTTCGGCCATGCAGGTGTCGGATCTGGCCGGATTGGTGCGCGAGATCGACGCAAGGGAAGTGCGCCCCATGCTGGCGGCACTGGCCGCCCGGCTCGACAATCTCGTCACCATAGGCCTCGGCTATCTCAGCCTCGACCGGGAAAGCGCCACGCTTTCGGGCGGGGAGAGCCAGCGGGTCAAGATGGTCAGGCATCTCGGCTCGTCGCTGACCGATATCACCTATGTGTTCGACGAGCCTTCGGTGGGCCTGCATCCGCACGATGTGGGGCGGCTGGCCGGGCTGATGGTGCAATTGCGCGACAAGGGCAACACCGTGCTGATCGTCGAGCACAAGCCCGACATGATCGCCATTGCCGACCATGTCGTCGATATGGGACCGCTGGCCGGATCCAAGGGCGGCGAGGTGGTCTATGAGGGCGATTTTGCCGGGCTGCTGACCTCGGGCACGCTGACCGGCCGGCACATGAACACCCACCAGCCGATCAAGGACAAGGTGCGCAAGCCGCAGGGCGAGGCGCTGCGGATCGAAGGGGCCCAGCTCAACAATCTGAAAAATGTGTCGGTGGCCATTCCGCGCGGGGTGCTCACCGCGGTCACCGGGGTCGCCGGATCGGGGAAATCGAGCCTCATCCAGGGCTGCCTGCCATTGGCCTATCCGGACACGATCATCATCGACCAGAATCTGGCGCGCGGCTCGCGCCGGTCCAATACGGCCACCTATACCGGCATTCTGGATGGCGTGCGAAAGGCCTTCGCCAAGGCCAATGGGGTGGACGCGTCGCTGTTCTCGGCCAATTCCAAGGGCGCCTGCCCGGATTGCAACGGGCTGGGGGTGATCTTCACCGATCTCGCCCATCTCGACCCGATGGTGACCATCTGCGAGACCTGCGAGGGCAAGCGCTTCGTACCCGAAGTCATCGCGCACCGTCTGCGCGGCAAATCCATCGCCGATGTCTATGAGATGAGCATCGAGGATGCGGCGGGTTTTTTCACCGAAGCGGCGATCGCCAAAATCCTGCGCGGCCTCGTGGACGTGGGGCTGGGCTATCTGACCCTCGGCCAGCCGCTTTCGACGCTGTCAGGGGGCGAGCGGCAGCGGCTCAAGCTCGCGGCCGAACTCGGCAAACAGGGCAATATCTATGTGCTCGACGAGCCGACGACGGGCCTGCACATGAACGATGTCGATACGCTGATCGGGCTGTTCGATCGGCTCGTCGATGCGGGCTCGACGGTTATTGTCATCGAGCACAATCGCGATGTGATTGCGCGATCGGACTGGGTGATCGATCTGGGGCCCGGGGCCGGCCACGAAGGCGGCGCGGTTCAGTTCGAGGGCGTGCCGGCCGATCTGGCACGGGCGGAAAGCTCGGTAACGGGGCAATATCTGGCCAAAATGGGCTGACAGGAAGCGCTTCGGCTCTTTCGCCCCTCTCCCCTTGAGGGAGAGGGACAGCAATTTTTGCGTTCAGCAAAAATTGCAGGGTGAGGGGTGAGGTCCTATCGGTGATGAACTGACAGTCTGAACCCCTCATCCGCCCCTGCGGGGCACCTTCTCCCCTCAGGGGAGAAGGGAAGGAAGAGGGGGTGGGGGCTTGTAGGGAGCGCTGACGGCCGCCCGTGCCAGAAACCCCAAAAAAACAAAAGACCCCGGTGGCGACACCGGGGTCTTTTTCGTGTTCCGGCAAAAGCCAGGACCGAAAATTATTCAGCGGCGCCTTCGGCGACGGCTGCGGCCTTGGCGGCCTTCTCTTCAGCGCGTTCCTTGGCCTTTTCGCCGGGCTCGCCCTTGTTCGGGTTGTTGCGGGCGTCGCGCTTGACGATACCGGCAACGTCGAGGAAGCGCAGGACGCGGTCGGTCGGCTGGGCGCCAACGCTGACCCAATGCTGGGCGCGCTCGGTGTTCAGCACGACGCGCTTTTCGTCGTCCTTGGCGAGCAGCGGGTTGAACGTGCCGATCTTCTCGATGAAGCGGCCGTCGCGCGGCGAACGGGCATCAGCAATGACGATCTGGTAGAAAGGGCGCTTCTTGGAGCCACCACGGGCCAGACGGATCTTGAGGGACATCTTTTTTTCCTAAGGCTGTCGGTTTTCGTAAAGGGGTTATTTCTTCTTGCCCAGGCCAGGAAGGCCAGGGAAACGGGGGGCGCCACCGAGGCCGGGCAGAACCGGGCCACCGGAGGATTTCAAAAGTGCATTGACGTCGGTGGGCAGCTTGTCGGCAATCGGCAGGTCGGCGCCGGGCAGGCCCTTGAGTTGCTCGGGATTGATCCCGGCCTGGCGGGCCATCTGCTCGAGCTGCTTGGGATCCATCTTGGAGAGATCGGGCATGCCGCCCATCATCCCACCCATCTTGCCGCCGAACATGCCGGCGAGCGAACCCATGCCGCCCTTGGAAACTTTCTTCATCATGTCCGCCATCTGGCGGTGCTGCTTGGCAAGCTTGTTGATTTCCGAGACTTCGACGCCGGCGCCAGCGGCAACGCGCTTGCGGCGGGACGCATTGAGCAGGTCCGGATTGGCGCGTTCCTTGGCCGTCATCGAATTGATGATGGCGACCTGACGGTCAAAGATCTTCTCGTCGACATTGGCGCCGGCCATGGCCTTCTTCATCTGGCCCGCGCCAGGAAGCATGCCCATGAGGCCGCCCATGCCGCCCATCTTCTTCATCTGGATGAGCTGGGCGCGCAGATCGTCGAGGTCGAAGGAGCCCTTCTTGAGCTTCTTGGCCATCTTGGCCGCGTCTTCGGCCGTGACGTGTTCGGCAGCCTTTTCGACGAGCGAAACAATGTCGCCCATGCCCAGGATGCGGTCGGCGATGCGGCCGGGATGGAAATCCTCGAGCGCATCCATCTTTTCGCCGACACCGATCAGCTTGATCGGCTTGCCGGTGGCCGCGCGCATGGAGAGCGCAGCGCCGCCGCGACCATCGCCATCGACGCGGGTCAGCACGATGCCAGTGACATCGAGGCGACCATCGAAGGAGCGGGCGACGTTGATCGCGTCCTGGCCGGTCAGCGCGTCGACGACGAGCAGGATTTCGTGCGGATTGGCGATGTCCTTGATGGAGACGGTTTCGGCCATCAATTCTTCGTCGATATGGGTGCGACCCGCAGTATCGAGAATGAGGACATCATAACCGCCCAGACGGCCTTCGCGCTCGGCGCGGCGGGCGATCTCGACCGGGGTGTCGGTGGCAATGATCGGCAGCGTATCGACGCCGACCTGTTCGCCGAGCACGCGCAGCTGCTCCATGGCGGCCGGGCGGCGTGTATCGAGCGAGGCGAGCAGCACTTTCTTGCGCTGCTTGTCCTTGAGGCGTTTGGCAATCTTTGCCGTCGTCGTCGTCTTGCCCGAACCCTGGAGGCCGACCATGAGCAGGGTAACGGGCGCCGGCGCGTTGAGATCGATGGTGACCGTGTCGGAGCCGAGAACGGCGACCAGTTCGTCATTGACGATCTTGATGACCTGCTGGCCCGGCGTGACCGAACGGGTGACTTCGGCGCCGACGGCGCGCTCGCGGACCTGTTCGACAAAGGCGCGGACGACTTCGAGCGAGACGTCAGCCTCGATCAGCGCCCGGCGGATTTCGCGCATGGCCGCGTCAACATCGGCAGCATTGAGCGCGCCGCGTCCGCGAAGTCCATCGAAAATCTTGCCAAGCCGGTCGCTTAAGCTCTCAAACATCTTTTTTCCTTTTCGCTCGCGGGCCAATCCCGCAAGAGATAGGGTTCAATTCAGCCAAACGCAAAACCCACCCGCGGGCGCAACGCGCTGGCGGATGTTGGCCTCCGGGATCGTGGCACCCGTCTGGGGTCCCGGTCGGCGGGTCAGGAGCAAAAGCCTGATGAACGGGTCGCGTTTAGGGCAATGAAGGCCCCGAGTCAAGAAAGTCCGGCAATTCGGCCGCATAAAGAGGGGGTCTATCGTCGATGTGCAGACGACCTTCTGGCGTCAATGCCGCCTTGAGACGTCCGAGCGCACGATGCCCGAGTTCGGGATGACGGCCATCGAGCGCCCCTACCCGTAGGGCGAAGGCCAGATCGAATTGTTGCTCGTTTGGATCGAGTACGAAGTCCTCGACAGCGACGCAGCGAAAGGCCAGCCGGCCAGAGACCAATTCGGCGGCTGATCCGGATCGGGCCTGTGCAATGGCCTTTTCGGAGCGGTCAATGGCGAGAACAAAACCCTGCGGCAGCGCGAGGCTGACAAGTCGCGCCGCGACACCGGGCCCGCAGCCGATTTCGAGCACCCGCAGATCAGGGCGCAGCGGCAGGGCGGCAATGGCTTGGGCAATGCGCGGCGAGACGGAATGGGTCATGACATCATTTTGAACGGAAAATGGACAGATCATGTCAGCAGGCGGGGGTGCTGCAAGCCGTCACTGGCAATTTTAACACGCATCCGCCATATAGGACGCAATACCTGCACCCCTTGCGGACTTTCGGGAATGACGGCTTTGAGCAACGTCCCCTTTTTCAAGATGAACGGGCTGGGCAACCAGATCATCGTGGCCGATATGCGCGGCCGGACCGATCGCGTCACCCCCGAGGCGGCCATTGCCATCAATGCGCGCCCCGAAACCAAATTCGACCAGATCATGGCCATCCATGACAGCCGGACGCCGGGCACCGTCAATTATATCGAGATCATCAATTCGGACGGCAGCCGCGCCCAGGCCTGCGGCAATGGCATGCGCTGCGTGGTGCAGGCGCTGAGCGCCGAGCAGGGGCGGCAGCGGTTCACCTTCGAGACGGTCGCGGGCATTCTTTTTGGCGAAGAGGCTGAAGACGGGCAGATCACCGTCGACATGGGCACGCCAAAGTTCGCCTGGTATGAAATTCCACTCAACGAGGAATTCGCCGACACCCGCAAGATCGAACTGCAGATCGGGCCGATCGATGCGCCGGTGCTGCATTCCCCCTCGGTCATGGCCATAGGCAATCCGCACGCCACCTTCTGGGTGAAGGACGACGTCTGGGACTATGCGCTCGACCGCTTCGGGCCGCTGCTCGAAAACCATCCTCTGTTCCCTGAGCGCGCCAATATCTCCATCGCCAATGTTGTCACCAGCGACAAGATCATCCTGCGCACCTGGGAGCGCGGGGCGGGCCTCACCGAAGCCTGCGGCACCGCCGCCTGCGCCGCCTTGGTCAATGCCGCGCGCACCCGCCGCACCGGCCGCAAGGCAACCGTGACCGTGCCCGGCGGCGATCTCGTCGTCGAATGGCTCGACAATGACCATGTGACCTTGACCGGCCCGGCCGAATTCGAGTGGGAAGGCACGCTCGACCCCAAGACCGGCGCCTGGACGCGCACCGAGGCCGCCTGATGGGTGTCGAAACCCTGACATTCGGGTGTCGTCTCAATGCCTTTGAGGGCGCGGTGATGAAGGCCGAGGCCGAAAAGGCCGGGCTCGACAACGCCATCATCGTCAATACCTGCGCGGTGACCGCCGAGGCGGTCAAGCAGGCCAAGCAGGCCGTGCGCAAGGCGCGACGCGACAATCCCACGGCCCGCATCATCGTCACCGGCTGCGCCGCCCAGACCGAGGCGCGCACATTCGGGGACATGGAAGAGGTCGACCTGGTCATCGGCAATGCCGACAAGCTCAGGGCCGAGAGCTACAAGCCGATGGTCTTTGGCGTGGCGCTCAATGACAAGGTGCAGGTCAACGACATTATGAGCGTGCGGGAAACCGCGGGACACCTGATCGAGGGCATGGACCGGCACACCCGCGCCTTCGTGCAGGTGCAGAACGGGTGCGATCATCGCTGCACCTTCTGCATCATCCCCTTTGGGCGCGGCCCCTCCCGCTCGGTGCCGATGGGGGTGGTGGTCGAGCAGATCAAGAAACTCGTGTCCAATGGCCATTCGGAAGTCGTGCTGACCGGGGTGGATATCACCTCCTATGGCCCCGATCTGCCGGGCAGCCCGACGCTGGGCACGCTGACGCAGGCCATTTTGCGGCATGTGCCGGACCTGCCGCGCCTGCGCATCTCGTCCATCGACTCGATCGAGGCCGACCCGGCGCTCTACGAGGCCGTGGGCGAAAGCCGGCTGATGCCGCATCTGCACCTGTCACTGCAATCGGGCGATGATCTCATCTTGAAGCGGATGAAGCGGCGGCATTCTCGCGCCGATGCGCTGGGCGTGATCGAAAAGCTGCGCGCCATCCGGCCCGACATGGTTTTTGGCGCCGATATCATTGCCGGGTTTCCCACCGAAACCGAGGCGATGTTCGCCAATTCGCTCTCCTTCATCGGCGAGGCCGATCTCACCTATATCCATGCCTTCCCCTATTCGCCGCGCGCCGGCACGCCTGCGGCCCGCATGCCGCAGGTGGACACCGGGATCGCCCGCAAGCGGGCGGCGCTGCTACGCGCGGCGGGGGAAAAGCAGTTCGAGGCGCTGTGCGAGAGCCGCATCGGGCGGCAGGAAAACGTGCTGGTCGAGCGCAACGGCATCTCGCGGACTGAACAATTCGTGCCCGTACACGTTGCGGACACGACACCGGGCGATCTTGTCAGCGTGACGATCACCGGACGCGGAGCCAGGGGGCTCGTGGGCGAAAAATTGCGGGCCGCAGCGTGATCGCGGCAGGAAGCGTCGGGGCAGACTATGAGCGATAAAGTATCCGGGTTCTTCAAGCGCCTGTTCGGCACCGAGCCCGCGCCGGAGCCGACCCCGGCGCCGCCCGAGACGCAGCCGGAAACGCCTGTCGCGCCGCCACAGCCTGAGACAGCGCCTGTTGCGCCGACCCCCGAGCCGGTCGCGCCGCCGCCCCCTGCCCCCGAGGATGTGCCCCCGCCCGGCCCCCCGGAGACCACGCCCGACTATATCGAGGCGGTCGAAGATCAGTTCGTCACGCCCCCCGCCCCAATTGCGCCGCCGGCCGAGCGGCAGAGCTGGTTTTCGCGACTGACCACGGGCCTCCGCCGCTCTTCGGACAATCTCACGGCCTCGATCACCTCGGTCTTCACCAAGCGCAAGCTGGACGCGGCGACGCTCGACGAGCTCGAGGACGTTCTTATCCAGGCCGATCTCGGCCTCGAGACCGCCACGGCCATCACCGAGACGCTGCGCCGCGACCGCTTCGACAAGGATGTGTCGGGCGAAGATGTGCGGGCGGTTCTCGCCAGCGAGGTCGAAAAGGTGCTGGGCCAGGTCGCCCGTCCGCTGGTGATCGAGACAAGTCAAAAACCCTTCGTCATCCTGATGATCGGGGTCAATGGCTCGGGCAAGACCACGACCATCGGCAAACTGGCGCAAAAATTCGCCGCCGAGGGCAAATCGGTGATGCTGGCGGCCGGCGACACGTTCCGCGCGGCGGCAATCGAACAGCTTCAGGTGTGGGGTCAGCGGACCGGCGCGCCGGTGATCGCCATGCCCGCCGGGTCGGACGCGTCTGGCCTCGCCTTCGACGCCGTCACCCAGGCCAAGGCGCAGGGTCGCGATGTCCTGATCATCGACACCGCGGGGCGCCTGCAGAACCGCGACGAGCTGATGAACGAGCTCGAAAAGATCATTCGCGTCATCAAGAAGGTCGAGCCGAGCGCGCCGCATGCGACGCTTCTCACGCTCGATGCCACGACCGGGCAGAACGCCATGAAGCAGGTCGAGATTTTCGGCAAGCGCGCCGGGGTCACCGGGCTGGTGATGACAAAACTCGACGGAACGGCGCGCGGCGGTATTCTCGTTGCCATCGCGAAAAAGTTCGGCCTGCCGGTGCACTTCATCGGCGTTGGCGAAGGGGTGGACGATCTCGAACCCTTCTCGGCCAATGAATTTGCGCGGGCGATTGCCGGACGCGAGTGAGAGGGAAAACGACCCTCGCTCACCGAGCGACGGGGCTTCCCTCGGGCTTGACCCGAGGGCCGCTACCCATGCGCATATTGCCAGTATTGGGGCTCGCCGAGTGGCCCTCGGGTCAAGCCCGAGGGAAGCGCGGCGCCCATTGTGTCCTCGCTGGCAAAGGGGAGGCTAGGTGGGGGTGCCCCGCCATTCGAGCGTAGCTCTCATGGCCCGGAAACGGCCCCGCCATTCGAGCGTAACTCTCATGGCCTTGGCGGCTCGTCAGGCTCCACTGGAGCCTGACGGCGGCTGCGCCGCGCGCCGCCAAGCCCAAAAATCACCATTCTTGCCCGCTAGAGCTTGCATGGCACGCGTGATGCCATCACATTGGGCGCAATCATTCCGGATCGAGATAATGACCGAAAAAGCCGAACCCGAAGCCAATTGGGACGAGCTGCGCCCCCAACTCAGCAAGCTGGGCCTGGAGCTCGGGCCGCTGGTGGTGTTCTTCGTCGCCAATGCACGGGCCGATATTTTCACCGCGACCGCCTGGTTCATGGGCGCGATGGTGCTCTCGCTTCTGGCAAGCTGGCTGATCCTGAAGAAGATCCCGGTGATGCCGCTAGTGACCGGCGTCGTGGTGCTGGTCTTTGGCGGGCTGACGCTGTGGCTGCAGGACGACACCTTCATCAAGATCAAGCCAACCATCACCAATGTGCTGTTCGGCTCGGTGCTGCTGGGTGGCCTGCTGTTCGGCCAGTCGCTGCTCAAATATGTTTTTGGCGAGGTCTATCGCCTGCGCCCCGAGGGCTGGTGGCGGCTGACGCTCAACTGGGGCATTTTCTTCTTCGTGCTCGCCGTGATCAACGAAGTGCTGTGGCGCAATTTTTCGACCGATTTCTGGGTCGCATTCAAGGTCTGGGGCGTGATGCCGCTGACCGTGCTGTTCTCGATGAGCCAGGTGCCGCTGCTGACAAAATATGCGCCGGTGAGCGAACCCAGCACGCCAATCGGTGCCGAGGGCTAGCGCGCACTTCCCAACACAGGGTCTGTCGAACGGCGCCGCAAGGCGCCGTTTTCATTTTGGCCGGCGGCAATCGCTCAGAGTGCAGCGCCGAAAAGGCCGATAATTGCACCCTGGATCACCAGCACGCCGAGGACGTGAAGACCATCGATAAGGGTGAGCGACCATTTCATCCCCTCATAGCGATGGTTCATGATCATCACGGTGAGGACGAAGCCCAGCCAGCAGAGAATGGCGGTCGTGATGCCGGCGCCGAGATCGACACTGCCCATCAGCGCGGGCGTGAACAGCGCGATAAAATAGGCCATGACGAATTCGACGAGAACCGACCAGATAAAGGGCGTGTTGCCGACGGCGAGCTGCTCCCTGGTCTTGCCGAGCGCTTCCAACCATTGGCGGGAGAGGCCCATATACCAGGCTGCGCCAAAGGCGAAGCTCGCGATGGTGGCGACGATGATAGCGATCCAGTTGACGGCGAGAAAGGACATGAGACTTCCCCTGAGGCGCAGAAGGCGCCTGGAAGAAGCCTAGGAGTTTTTCGCGGTCTTGGACAATAGCCATCCGGCCGAACCCGAGGCGTCGCGCTCAGCGTTCTTCGGCGTCGGCGCGGGCTTCGATTTCTTCCATCTCGTCGTCGGAAAAGCCGAAATGGTGGCCAAGCTCGTGGATCAGCACGTGGGTGATGATTTCGCCCAGCGTGTTGTCATCGTTCTCGGCCCAATAGTCGAGAATGGCGCGGCGATAGAGGAAGACGGTGTTGGGCATCTGCCCGGTCTGGGGCACGGCGCCGTCCTCGGTGAGGCCAATGCCGACGAACAGCCCCATCAGCTCGAACGGGCTCTCCATGCCGAAGCCTTCGAGCACGTCGTCCTCGGCGAATTCGGCCACCGAACAGGTGACGTCGGCCGCAAGCGATTTGAACGGCTCGGGCAGTTCGGCCAGGGCCTTGGCGGCCATGGCCTCGAAATCGTCGAGGGTCGGGGCATAGAGCCCCGACCAATTGGTGGTGCTTACTGCCACTCGCGGATATCGACGAAGTGGCCGGCAATGGCGGCGGCGGTTGCCATGGCGGGCGACACGAGATGGGTGCGGCCCTTGAAACCCTGGCGGCCTTCGAAATTGCGGTTCGAGGTCGAGGCGCAGCGCTCTTCAGGCGCGAGCTTGTCGGGGTTCATGGCCAGGCACATGGAGCAACCCGGTTCGCGCCATTCAAAGCCGGCATTCTTGAAGATGAGGTCGAGGCCTTCCTGCTCGGCCTGAGCCTTGACGAGGCCCGAGCCCGGCACGACCATGGCCGAAACATGCGAAGCCACCTTGCGGTCGCCGATGACGGCGGCGGCGGCGCGCAGATCCTCGATGCGGCCATTGGTGCAGGAGCCGACAAAGACGCGGTCGAGCTTGATGTCGGTGATCTTGGTGCCGGGCTTGAGGCCCATATAGTCCAGCGCCCGCCATTTGGAGGCGCGCTTGTTTTCGTCGGTGATATCGTCCGGGTTGGGAACGACGCCGGTGACCGAGATCACGTCTTCGGGCGAGGAGCCCCAGGATACGATCGGCGGCAGCTTGGCGGCGTCGAGGATGACGACCTTGTCGTAATGGGCGCCCTCGTCGGTATAGAGCGTCTTCCAATAGTCGAGCGCCATGTCCCAGGCCTTGCCCTTGGGCGCGCGGTTGCGGCCCTCGACATAGTCGAACGTGGTCTGGTCGGGGGCGATGAGGCCGGCGCGGGCGCCGCCTTCAATGGTCATGTTGCAGACCGTCATGCGGCCTTCCATCGAGAGCGAGCGAATGGCCTCGCCGGCAAATTCGATGACGTGGCCATTGCCGCCGGCGGTGCCGATCTCGCCGATGATGGCGAGGATGATGTCCTTGGCGGTGACGTGCGGCGGCAGCTGGCCGTCGACACGCACCAGCATGTTCTTGGCCTTCTGCTGGATCAGCGTCTGGGTGGCCAGCACGTGCTCGACTTCGGAGGTGCCGATGCCATGGGCCAGCGCGCCAAAAGCGCCATGGGTCGAGGTATGGCTATCGCCGCAGACGATGGTCATGCCCGGCAGGGTAAAGCCCTGTTCGGGGCCGACGATGTGCACGATGCCCTGGCGCGGGTCGAAAGCGTCGAAATATTCGATGCCGAAATCACGGGTATTTTCGGCCAGCGCCGCGATCTGGGTGGCGCTCTCCGGATCGGGATTGGGCAGGGAACGGTCGGTGGTGGGCACGTTGTGGTCAACCACGGCCAGGGTCCGCTCGGGGTGACGCACCTTGCGGCCGGTCATGCGCAGGCCTTCGAATGCCTGGGGGCTCGTCACCTCGTGCACCAGATGCCGGTCGATATAGAGCAGGCTCGTCCCATCGGGATTGTTCTGAACCAGATGGTCGTCCCAGATCTTGTCGTAAAGCGTGCGAGCCTTGGTCATTCTAGTGTCGTTCCCAGCGGCAGGAATGGAAAGTTTGGATTGGTTCTAAGCCCAAGCGGGCTTTTGGGTCAAGCACTACCGTACTCACTGGTACGGTTCAGCCGGGCTGGACATCGCGGCCCTGCCGCAGTGCCAGAAAGCCAAGCAGGCTGGTGTCGAGACCGATGCGGTAGCGGCACCAGAGGGCGATGGCGATCTGCGCCACGATGCGCCCGCCCATATTGACCGCGGCAGCGCCGACGACACCCCAAATGGGGATGACGAAAATCTGAATGATAAAGCCGAGGCCCATGATGACGCCGAAGATGGCGACATAGGCGCGCTCGTGGCCGGTCATCATCATGACGATTTTCGAGGGGCCGGTGGCGGCGTCGAAGAGCAGGCCGAGGGAGAGCAGGACCAGCACCAGTGCGCCGCCCGCATAGGCCGGACCGAAGAGCGAGAGGACGAAATCGCCGAAGAACAGGAAGATGGCAAAGATGACGAGGGAGAAGGCAAAGCCCGCCCAGGCGCAGAGCGTGGTGATGGCCTGGGCCTTGCGCATGTCGCGGGCGTGATAATGCTCGGCCACCATGGGGGCGATGACGAGCTCGATGGCGAAGGTGAAGAGCGTCATCAGCCCGGCGGTGCGGAAGGCGTTGAAATAGAGGCCCGAGCTTTCAAGGTCGAGCATGAGGCCGACAAGGATGATGTCGGCATTGAGGGTGAAGGTTTCGATCAGAGCGCCGAGCAGCAGCCATTTGCTGAGCCCGCCCCAGCGCTGCCAATGGGATCTTATCGCGGCAGAGGAGAGGCTGGGGCGCAGGGAATAGCCCTGTTGGCCGGCGATGACGAATTGCAGGCCCAGCATGGCGAGGAGCAGCAGGGCCGAGAGAATGAGCGCATCGGGGCCGCTGAGGATGACGCCCAGCGCGTAAAGTCCCAGGACGATGAGCGGCAGGGCGAGGCGCCAATAGATGTCGCGCGGCAGCAGCGCCGTCCACAGCGAGCCCTGTGCCCGAAGGGCCGACGAATTATATTCGGACAGCGCCATGGGCAGGACGAGAAGCGCCGCGCCGAGGAAGTGCGTCACCGGCTGGCCGGGCGCCAGGAGGGGCTGGATCGTATAGGCAAAAAGGCAGAGCAGCGCGCCGATGGCGAGGCTGGCGGCAATAGTGACCGTGGAGCCGGAAGCAAGGCTGGCGGCGGCGGATTGGGCGTCCGCCTGCCCGCGCAATTGCGGCCAGAGGCGCAGGATCGCGGTCGACTGCCCCATGCCGGCTGCAATGGCGAGCACCGTCGCCAGCGCAAGGCCGAAGGCGAAGAAGCCGTATTGCTCGGGGTTCATGGTGCGGGCGAGCACCACATAGGTGAGGTAGGTGAGGCCGGCCGTCGCGACCTTGATGCCGAGCGAGCCCACCGAGCGCAGAAGGCCGGTAGACAGCAGCGCCGTCAAATCGTTTGGCAGGGCAAATCGCATAAGGGCCTCGGCATGAGCCGCCATCCTGCCAGAGGCGGGTCAAGAAGGTCTTACCGGGAATGGGGGATGGGAATTTTGCCGGGGATGGGGGCCCAAAGGTTACCCCCTCCTAGCCTCCCCCTGATAGGGGGAGGGACAGATCGAGTGTGTCGCGGGGCTGGGGAGCCACTGCGCCGCCCCTCCCCCTATCAGGGGGAGGTTGGGTGGGGGTATCCCGGCCAGCGGCCCTTTAATGCCGGAAGTGGCGCATGCCCGTCATCACCATGGCGATGCCGGCGGCGTCGGCGGCGGCGATGACTTCGTCGTCGCGCATGGAGCCACCGGGCTGGATAACGGCAGTCGCGCCGGCGGCAACCAGGGCCTCAAGACCATCGGCGAAGGGGAAGAAAGCGTCCGAAGCCACGACCGAGCCGATGGTCAGCGCGCCTTCGATCCCGGCGGCTTCCGCCGCATCGGTGGACTTGCGATGGGCGACGCGGGCGGAGTCGACGCGGCTCATCTGACCGGCGCCGATACCGGCGGTAGCGCCGTCCTTGACGTAGATGATGGCGTTGGATTTGACGTGCTTTGCCACCTTGGCCGCGAGCTTGAGATCGGTCAGTTCGGCCTCGGTGGGCTTGCGCTTGGTGACGACCTTAAGCTCGCAATCATCGACATTGCGGTTGTCGCGGCCCTGCACAAGCAGGCCTCCGGCGACGGATTTCACGAGCAGCCCCTCAGCCTTGGCATCGGCGAGACCGCCGGTCAGCAAGAGACGAAGGTTCTTCTTGGCCGCGATGATGTCCTGGGCTTCCCGGGTGGCCGACGGGGCGACGATCACTTCGGTGAAGACTTTCACGATTTCGGTCGCCGTCTCGGCATCGATCTCGCGATTGAGGGCGACAATGCCGCCAAAGGCCGAGACCGGATCGGTGCGCAGGGCCTTGCGATAGGCCTCGACCAGCGTTGCGCCGATCGCCACGCCACAGGGATTGGCGTGCTTGATGATGGCGACGGCGGCGGTTTCGGCGGGATCGAATTCGGAGACCAGCTCGAAGGCGGCGTCGGTGTCGTTGATATTGTTATAGGAGAGCGTCTTGCCCTGGGTCTGGGTGGCGGTGGCCACGCCCGGACGATTGTCGCCATTCTTGTAGAAGGCGGCCCATTGATGCGGGTTTTCGCCATAGCGCATGACTTCGCTCAGCGTGCCGGCAAAGCTGCGCCAGGTGACGTCCTTGAAGTCGATCTCGCGGGCGAACCAGCTCGAAATGGCGCTGTCATAGGCGGCGGTGCGGGCATAGGCCTTGGCGGCGAGCTTCTGGCGCAGCGCGAAAGGAATGCCGCCAGCCTTGATGGCTTCGAGGATTTCCGGATAGTCGGCGGGGTCGACGACGACGGTGACATAGGCGTGGTTCTTGGCCGCCGAGCGGACCATGGCCGGGCCGCCAATGTCGATATTCTCGATGATCTCGTCATAGGAGGCGCCGGAGGCGACGGTCTTTTCGAACGGGTAGAGATTGACCGCGACGAGATCGATCGGGCCGATGTCGTGCTCGTCCATCGAGGCCTGGTGCTGCGGATTATCGCGCACCGAGAGCAGGCCGCCATGCACCTTGGGGTGAAGCGTTTTGACCCGACCATCCATCATCTCGGGAAAGCCCGTGAGCTCGGAAATCTCGCGTACCTTCAGGCCGGTCTCGGCGATCAGCTTGTGCGTGCCGCCGGTCGAGACCAGCTCGACGCCAGCCTCCGACAGCCCGCGGGCAAACTCCGCCATGCCCGATTTGTCGAAAACAGAAAGCAGTGCCCGCCCGACTTTCACCGTCTTGCCCATTGAATGCGTCTCGCCGTGATTGAAAATGGAGGATTTGGCGGCTCCGCTAGCATGAAGCCGGGCCGAAACCAAGGCAAACGGGCCAGTTTACTGTTCGCGGGTGAGAATCCAGCCGATTTCAAAGCCGGGGACCACATCGGCTTCCAGCACGAGCTGGGTGGTGCGGTGGAAGCCGAGATAGGCCGACTGGCGCACGCTGTCGTCCTCGTGCAGTTCGCCACCCTCCCAGAGAAAGCTCCATACCTCGCCATTGGGCAGGGTCAGGCGGCGCATGCCCTCGCCCACCGGCGCGTGAACGGCAATGCCGGGCGCCAGGTGGAAGCGGATGGCAAGGCGCCCCTTGGGGTCACCACCCTTGCCGACGAGGCGGTCCTGGCCCACAAGGGTCATGCCATCGCCGATCAGGGTCAGTCGGCGCTCGATCTCGACGCCGAAGCGGGCGGCATAGCCGGCCGAACCGAGCAGCAGAGAGTGCTCGGCGCCATCGAGCTGGGGCGCCGGCAGGGCGACCCGCTGGCCGGAGCCCTTGCCGCTGACCGGCACCGCATCTTCCCCTTCGATGGTCGGGGAAGAATGGGCGATGGCCTGGCGGAAGAGATCGCGCGTTTCGGGCATGTCGAGCGGCGCCGGACCGCAGGAGCCGAGGATCAATTCGCTACGGTGGGAAAATTCGAAGGCCAGATGGCCGGCATGGGCCTCGCCATCATAGCCCGGCGGCGGGCGCAGCCCGCTATCGGCGACGACAACGGCCTCGCCGCTGCGCAGAATGCCGTAGCCGCCCAGAATGCGCGAGCGCGGCGGCACGCTGGGGCCATTGGCCTGCACCGCCACCAGCACATCGTGGGGCACCTGCCCGCAGCCGTTGAAATAGACGGGCTCGCCGCTCGACAGGGTCAGCGCATCAAGTGCCTCGTGCATGCGATCGATGCGGTCGGAGAGGGCCGAATGGGTCGGGCTCGAATGATTGGAGGCGGCGCGGCGGAGGCTCGACAATTCGACCAGCAGCGACAATTGCACACGCGGATTGCGCGATTTGTGCAGGCCCTCGACATCGAGTTGGCTGGCCAGCAGAGCGTCGAGCTTGGCCAGGCGCAGTTCGACATTGCTGCTGTCTTCGGGCTCGCACAATTCGGCGCCAAGCAGGCCCATAGCGGCGAACAGCGCCTCGACCGGCTCGGTGGCCATGGGCGCCCGCACGCGCAGGCTTTGCACCTGGGTGCCGAGGCTGCGCTGGATGGTCTTGGCCTGCTCAGGCGTGGCGCCATCGAGCAGGAGGGTGAGGTGACGGAGCCAGTTGAGAACGCGCTGGGCCGTGAGCATGAGCGACCAGCTGTCGGGGTCGAACTTGCCCTCGCGCCCGATCCAATCGAGCACCAGCGTGCGCGCAAAGAGGCGCTCCCCGGGGTCCCGGACGTCGCGAAAATGGCGCAGCCAGGAAAAGCCCTGGAGATTGTTCCACCATTCGGGATGGTCGACATCGACGCCGAAGGGCGAGGCGCCACCGGTCTCGATCAGCTTGGAGGCCAGCAGATATCGGCCCGTCATCATTTCACGGACGGCATCGCGGTCGGCGGGTCGGAAATCGGGCAGGTCGCCCTTGTAGGCGAGCTCGGCCAGTCCCTGCCAGGTCCAGCGCGTCAGGGGCGTGGTCATCAGCTTGTCGGCAGTGCGCACCAGAAGGCGGCGTGCAGCAAAGATGCGCTGACCGCTCATTGATGCCCTCTTACCCTGAGGCGAACGCAGGCAGGAAATATGCTGCCGCTGTTACTCATCACGTCCAAAACCCTTGCGGCTGTTCGACCGCATGCCTGATGCGAGCGGTCTAGAGAATTCACCCTGATTTGAACAGAACGAAAGACACGACCATGCCAGTAAGACTTTTTTAACCGGGGAAACTCGCCTCAATCACCCCGCACGACGGAAGCGGGCAACGAAGAAACCGTCCATGCCGCCCTCGACATTGGCAGGCGCCATGCCGGGATGGGTGCGCACGAGGCCGGCCGGGGTGACGGCCTGTTCGAGCCCCGGCAGCTCCTCCGGACGGACCGGATCGAGCGTCAGCTCGGGGAAGGTTTCGAGCATCCAGTCGATTTGCGCCTCGCCCTCCTGCGGCTCGAGCGAGCACACACAATAGATCAAGCTGCCGCCCGGCGCGAGCGCGCGCACCGCATTGGCGATCAGCGATTGCTGGAGCCGGGCGCGGCCGGCAATGTCGGTCGCCTGACGATGCCAGAGCACTTCGGGATGGCGGCGGAAGGTGCCGGTTGCCGAACAGGGCGCATCGAGCAGAATGCCGGCAAAGGGCTCGGGCGCCGCGTAGGTGACGGCATCGGCGAGGACGATCTCGGGCGCGTAGCCGAGACGGGCCATATTAGTCTTGAGGCGCTCGAGCCGGTGAGAATCATTGTCGAGCGCGGTGACCTTGTAGCCGGCCTTGATCAGCTGCGCCGTCTTGCCTCCGGGCGCGGCGCAAAGGTCGAGCACGGCGCTGCCCTCGGGCGCGCGGAGGAGCCGCGCCGGCAGGGCGGAAGCGGCATCCTGCACCCACCAGCGGCCCTCGTCATAGGCGGGCAAGGCATCGACCGGGCGATCGCGGAAAGGAATGCGCACCGAATCGTGGATGAGTTTTTCCGCCCCCAGCGCCTCGATGAGGGCGGGGTCCTCGTCCTTGAGGGTGAGGTCGAGCGGGGCGCCATTGATCAGCGCTTCGGAAAAAGCTGCCAGCGCCTCGGCGCCATAGGCCTTTTCCCAGATGGTCCGGAAATGCTCGGGAATAAGAAGGGCCTCGTCCATCAACCCATAGCGGGCCGAATTGGACTGGGCACGGCGGAGCACGGCATTCATCAGGCCGGCCAGGTGCCGGGTTTTCTGGTCTTTCTTGGCGGCCTCGACGGCGAGAAAGAGGGCGCTGTGGGCGCCGATATCGGGCAGGAAAACCAGTTGCGCCAGCGACAGGCGCAGCACCGCCTCGAAATTACCGGACCGCGGCGGCAGGCCCTTGTCCAGCAGTTCGGCCAGCATGACATTGATCTGGCCCTGACGGACGAGGGCCGTCGTCACCAGCCTGTTGGCCAGCGCCCGGTCGCGCCCATCGGCAAGGTCCTTTTCCCCCAAGGGAGAAAAATGCTCGCCGCCAAGCACGGCGCGGAGCCGCTGGGCGGCGACGAGGCGGAGTTTGAGCCCCGCAGGATCAGGTTTATGCTTCACGCTGTTCGCCTTGTGTTGCGACACGCCAGGCGCGCCGCGCATCATCCCCAGGGACCGCGCGTACCGCCGTCATCTTCGGTGCGGCCGGCGGTCGGTACCCGCCAGCCACCACCAATGTCACGGCCGCTCGAAGCGGGGGTGGGGCGGGGTGCGGGTCTTTGCCCCTTATCGTTCAGCTGCATCTCCGCCGCAAGCCTGCGCAGCGCCTCGATGCGATTACCGGTATCGGGATGGGTGGAAAAGAGGTTGTCCATCCGCGCGCCCGAGAGGGGATTGATGATGTACATATGCGCCATGGCCGGGTTGCGCTCGGCCGCGACATTGACCTGGCGGCCGGCAAGGGAGGCGATCTTGTGGAGCGCCGAGGCCAGGGCCAGCGGATCGTTGGCAATCTCGGCGCCGAGCTTGTCGGCCTCGTATTCGCGCGTGCGGCTGACCGCCATCTGCACGATCATGGCCGCGAGCGGGGCGAGGAACACCATCAATAGCGCGCCGATGCCGCCCAGCGGATTGTCGCGATTATTGCCGCCGCCGAAGAAAAGGCCGAACTGGGCCAATGCCGAAATGGCGCCCGCCAGGGTCGCCGTCATGGTCATGGTCAGCGTATCGCGGTTCTTGATGTGGGCCAATTCGTGCGCCACGACACCCGCCACTTCGCGGGTCTCGAGCTGGCGGAGGAGGCCCGTCGAGACGGCAACCGCGGCATTGTTCGGGTCGCGGCCGGTGGCAAAGGCATTAGGCTGGTCGGACTGGATGACATAGACGGCCGGAGTGGGAATGCCGGCGCGACGCGAGAGAATATCGACCATGTCATAGAGTTCGGGCACGCGGCTGCGCTCGACCGGCACGGCGTTTTGCATGCGCAGCACCAGCTTGTCCGAATTCCAGAAGGCAAACAGATTGGTGGCGGCCGCGAACATGAACGCCATGACCATCCCACTCGTGCCGCCGATAAAGTAGCCGACCACCATGAACAGGGCCGTCATGGCGGCCAGGAGCACGAAAGTGCGGAACGTATTAAACATCTCGACCCCTTGGGTTGGAGAACTTGGGCAATTATGTTGGAAGCCGAATGGTTCCGCGCAAGCGCGCCTCAGGATCTAAGCCGAGAAAAACCCATGAGTGACAACGAAAATCCGCCCATCGATGCGATCGAAGAGGAATCCCCGCCCCGCATCCTGACTCCGGCCGCCCAGCGCGCCCTGGCCGAAGCCGAGGCGCGGCGCCTCGCCATCGACGCGGCAGGCGCCATGGCGCCCAAGGAAAAGGGCGGGCGGGGCGGGCTCGAGCCGGGCCGCTATGGCGATTGGGAGATCAAGGGACTGACCTCGGATTTTTGAGCCTTTCCCGTTTCTCCCCGGGCGACGGGGCCGCGCCACACTGGCCTCCAGCTCAAGGAGATGAGAATGGACCAGACCGCCCGCCTCGACCTGCCCTATATTCTTTCCGGGCAGGCGCTCAAATATATCACCCATAACGAGGCGCTGGAGCGGCTCGACATGTTGGTGCAGCCCGTGGTGGAGGCCGAGGGCCCCACAATTCCGCCCGCAACGCCCCTGCCCGGCGAGGCATTCATCGTCCCCATCGGCGCGTCGGGCGCCTGGGCCGGGCATGGCGGGGAGATCGCTGCCTTTCAATCGGGCGCCTGGCGCTTTTACGATCCGGCGCCGGGCTGGCAGGTTTTCGACCGGGACAGCGGCACGTTGAAGATCTTTTCCGGCAGCCAGTGGGTGGCGGTAGCCGCCATTGGCGATGGCCTGCCGCAACTGGGCATCAACGCCTCGGCGGATGGCACCAACCGGCTGGCTATCGCCAGTGACGCCAGCCTTTTCAGCCATGACGGTGCGGGGCATCAGCTCAAGATCAACAAGGCCGATGCCGACGAGACCGCGAGCCTCCTCTTCCAGAGCAATTGGACCGGCCACGCCGAAATGGGCCTGATGGGCGATACGCTTTGGCGCATCAAGGTCAGCGCCGACGGCGTGAGCTGGAGCAATGCCATCACCATTGATGCCACGACCGCCACTGTGACCCTGGCCGGCGGCCTGCGGCCGGCGCTCGACAATGCCCAGAGCCTTGGCAGCGGCACCGCGCGCTGGTCGTCGATCTGGTCGGCGACCGGCACGATCCAGACCTCGGACCGGCGGCACAAGACCGATATCTTTCCGACCGATCTCGGTCTCGACTTCGTCTGTTCGCTCAATCCGGTCCGCTTCCGCTGGAAAGAGGGCGAGGCTGGCGTGCAGTATGGGCTGATTGCCCAAGAGGTAGCCGACGCGCTCGCCAGCACCGGCGTCAGCGGATTTGGCGGGCTGGTGCTGGCCGATCCCCACGATCCCGAGAGCCCGCTGGGGCTGCGCTATGACCAGTTCATTGCGCCGCTGATTGCGGCGGTACAGGCGCTGACCGAGCGGATCACTGCGCTGGAGGCACGCGCCTGAGCCCGCGCAACAAGGCCTCGACCCCGGCGCGATAGGCATCGAGCTCGGCGGCGGGGGCCAGCGCCGCGCGATCGAAGATCGCCGAGAGAAGATAGGCCAGCGGCACTGTGGGCAGGGGCGAGATCGTGCCCTCGTCCCGTGCGCATTGAACGCCTTCGATAAGGCTGCGCAGGCCATGGCGCGCGTCGATGGCGTCGACGGCCGCGCGGCCCAGCACCGAGGGGGCATCGACCAGCATGATCTGGCGGCGTCCTTCCGCCTGCATGGCCGAGAGATAGGCATTGCCCCCGGCCACCAGCGCATCGATCGTGTCGGGGGGAGCGCCCACCCCTTCCGTGGCGCTGCCAATGGCCATGGCAACGGCCTCGTGCTCGGCTTCGACCACCGCGCCGAACAGTGCCTGCTTGTCGGCAAAATGGTGGTAGAGCGCGCCGCGCGTTACCCCGGCCGCAGCCACGATCTCGGGCGTCGAGGTGGCCGCATAGCCCTTTTGCGCAAAGATGGCGCGGGCCGCCGCCAGCAGCGCCTGACGGGTGGCCGCGCGGCGTTCTTCCTGCGTTCGCTTTGCGTCTTGCATACATACAGCCTGTATGTTAATCACATTGATACATACAGTCTGTATCTAAGTCTCGCCCTTGGCAAGGAGGATAGAAATGCAATTCACCAGCCTTTACCCGTTGATCCAGGTTCGCAACGTGTCAGCGACCGCCGAATTTTACCGTGACCATTTCGGTTTTGCCCCGGTCTTCGAGAGCGATTGGTATGTGCAGTTGCGCGGACCATCCGCCGCCGGGCACGAGCTGGCCATTATCGCCTATGACCATGAGTCCATTCCGCCCGAGGGCCGTGAGCCGACGCGGGGCGTCATCCTCTCCTTAGAGGTGGACGACGCGGCGGAGATCGCTGCCGTGCTCGAAGCGGCGGGCGTGCGGATTGCCCAGCCCCTGCGCGACGAGGTGTTCGGCCAGCGCCATGTGATCGTCGCCGACCCGAATGGCATTCTCATCGACATTATCACGCCCATCGAGCCGGATGCGGACTGGCTTGCCGCGCAGCAAGGCTGAGCTCAGAAGGCGAGGCCCAGCGTCCGCGCCTCGGCGGGATCGAAATGGATCGTCACCGGAGCGTCATCGGCCGGTTCGGTGACGCCATCGCGATATTGGCGTTGCAGCAGGGTGACGGTTTGTCCATCCGCATCCACCGCCTCTAGGATATAGTCGAAGCAGGCATTCTGGTCGCCGAGGCCGCCGGCGATCTCCTGCTTGAGCGCATCGAGTTCGCGCCCGCCCAGGGGCTTGCCATCCTCGCGGGACATGGCGCGGACACTGGCCACCCAGCCATTGCCGGACTGGCAGATAAAGACATCGTCGCGGAATTCACCCTCGTCGACGAAATAGATGTCGACCGTATCGTCCCAGGCATTGCCGATCTCGAAGCGCGCGCCCTCGGGTGTCACATCGAGATAGATATCCGTCCACCGGCACTGCCCATCGGCTTCAAAATAGCACCAGCGCTCCGAGGCGCGCATCAGCGTGGCCACGGCAGCGTTGGGCAGGCGCTTGCCGATCTTGAGGCCGGACAAGACCGCCTCCGTTTCGGTATCGAAAGCCTGGGCGGGGCCCATTGCACAGAGGGCGACGACGAAACTGGCGGCCAGACGACGCATGGTTTCCTCCCGAAGAACCGCGCCAGTCTAAGCCAAGCGCGGCCCTGTGGGAACCGCACCTTGACATCGACGATCTCACGTAACATTTATTGTTACGATATAGTGAACGGGTTCATCGGCGCGGCTGCGCAGTACGACCGTTCCGGTCCCGAGAAGGAAATCGTCATGCAGGATATCGTCATCATTGGAGGCAGCTTTGCCGGGCTCGCCGCCGCCATGCAGCTCGGGCGCGCGCGCCGCCGGGTCATTGTGCTCGACACCGGGCTCAACCGGAACCGCTATGCCGAGGCGGCACATAATTTTCTGGGCCATGACGGCACGCCGCCGGCAGAACTCCTGCACAAGGCGCGCCACCAATTGCAGGCCTATCCAAGTGTAAAACTGGTCTCGGCGCGGGCCGACAGCGTGTCGGGCGAAGCCGATGCTTTCCAGATCGAAACGGCGTCAGGCGAAACCATCGCGGGGCGCCGGCTGATCTTCAGCCATGGCATTGTCGACGACTTCCCGCCCATTCCAGGCTTTGCCGAGAGCTGGGGCAAGACGGTGATCCATTGCCCCTTCTGCCATGGCTTTGAAGTGGCGGGCAAACGCTGGGGGCTGGTCTATTCCTCGCCCATGTCGCTTCATGCCACATCGCTCTATGGCGACTGGACGGACGATATTTCCCTCTTCCTCGATGGCCACAGCCTCAACGCCGAGGAGCGAAGCAGGCTCGAAATGCGTGGGATCAAGATCCATGACGCAAGGCTGACTGCTATCGAACACGACAAGGGACAGCTGCGCAGCGTCCTCCTGGCCGATGGCGCAGAAATCCAACTCGACGCGCTCTACGCCCATCCGCGCAACCGGCCTTCTGCCGATTTCCATACGCAGCTGGGGCTCGCAACCAAGGAGACGCCGACCGGCATCATGCTGGCGGTCGACGACAAGGGCGCCACCTCGCGGCCCGGCATCTATGCCGCCGGCGATCTCGTCAGCGGCATGCATTCGATCAGCTTTGCCAGTGCGTCCGCCTCGCTGGCGGCCATGGGCGCGCAAAGCTCGATGCTGGCCTAGGCCTCAGCGCAGCCAGCCTTGTGGACGGGGCTGCAATTCCATCAGCCCGTCCCGCGTGGCGTCGTCGATAGCGGCCAGCTCCTCGGGACTGAAATCGAGATTGTCGAGCGCCCCGAGATTGTCCTTGAGCTGGTCGAGCGTGCGCACGCCGATCAGCGCCGAGGTCATTTCGGGGCGCCGCAGCACCCAGGCCAGGGCCAATTGCACCATGGTCTGGCCACGGGCGGCAGCGATCTCGCCCAGTCGATCCACCGCTGCCAGAACCCGCGGCTCGATATGGCTGGCGCGCAGCGAGCCCTGCGGGTTTTCCCCGCGCGTGCCGGCGACATTGCCGGAATTGTATTTGCCGGACAGCACGCCCTGCGCCAGCGGCGAGAAAGCGATCACGCCGATGCCGAGGTCGCCACAGGCATCGATGGTGTGATCGTTCTCGATCCAGCGGTTGAGAACGGAATAGCTGGGCTGGTGGAGCGTCGTGGCGACGCCCATTTCCTTGAGGAGGCGATGGGCTTCGCGGGTCTGGGCTTCCGGGTAGGATGAGATCCCCACATAGAGCGCCTTGCCCGATTTCACTGCATGAGCGAGCGCGCCCATGGTTTCCTCGAGCGGCGTGTCGGGATCAAAGCGGTGGGAATAGAAGATGTCGACATAGTCGAGCCCCAGGCGTTTGAGGCTCTGGTCGAGGCTGGCGAGCAGATATTTCCGGCTTCCCCATTCGCCATAGGGCCCGGGCCACATATTATAACCCGCCTTGGTCGAGATGATCATCTCATCGCGATAGGGCCGAAAATCGCGCGCCATCACCTGCCCGAACAATTCCTCCGACGAGCCGGCCGGCGGCCCGTAATTATTGGCGAGGTCGAAATGGGTGATGCCCTGGTCGAAGGCATAGCCCAGGATTTCCATGGCGGAGGGATAGTCGCGCGTGCCGCCAAAATTCTGCCAGAGCCCGAGGCTGATCGCCGGCAGCTTGAGGCCAGACCGCCCTGCCCGGCGATAGACCATGCTGTCATAGCGTGCGTTATCCGCGCGATAAGTCATCAAACTTACTCCCGATGTGTTGCTTTCCTGGCCCCGTGACGCCGGGTGCCGGCAATGCTATGAGCGGCGCGATGACAAGGATCGACGCCAAGATGGCCCCCACTGTGCCCCAGCCCAATCATCCATACAAGGTTATGGCGATCTACAAATTCGCCCAATTGCCTGATGCCGAAGCGCTGAAATCTCCGCTCGCCGAATTCTGCTGCGGCCGGGATATCAAGGGCACGCTGATCCTCGCGCCCGAGGGCATCAATGGCACCGTTGCGGGCAGCCCGGAGGCGATCGACGCGCTGGCGGACTACCTCTTCGTCACCGGCCCGTTCGATGACCGGCTGGTCGGCGCCGAGGTGAAATATTCCTTTGCCGAAACCGCGCCGTTCCTGCGCATGAAGGTGCGCCTCAAAACCGAGATCGTCACCCTGCGCGCCCCCGAGGCTGATCCCAGCAAGCAGGTCGGCACCTATGTCGAGCCCGAGGACTGGAACGCCCTGATCGAGCGCAATGACGTGGTGCTGGTCGACACCCGCAATGATTACGAAGTGGGGCTCGGCACATTCCAGCGCGCCATCGATCCGGCCACGCAGAGCTTTGTCGAGTTCAAGGACTATGTGGCGCAGAACCTGGATCCCCAGCGCGACAAGAAGGTCGCCATGTTCTGCACGGGCGGCATTCGCTGCGAGAAGGCCTCGTCCTATCTCCTGGGCCAGGGCTTTGAGGAAGTGTTCCACCTCAAGGGCGGCATTCTGAAATATCTCGAGACCGTTCCGGCCGAAGAGAGCCGGTTCAATGGCGAATGCTTCGTGTTCGACGAGCGCGTTTCCGTCGGCCACGGGCTCGAACTCGGGTCGGCCACACTCTGCCGCGCCTGCCGCCATCCGCTGACGCCGGCTGACCGCGCCAGCTCCGATTATGCCGAAGGCGTCAGCTGCCCCCATTGCGTCGGCGAGACCGACAAGCATGCGGCCGCCGCCGAGCGCCAAAGGCAGATGGAGCTGGGCCGGAAGAAGGGCGTGGCGCATCTCGGCGATGAGGCGGCGCGGATCGCGGCCGAACGCAAGGCCGCCAAGCGCGCGCAGGCCGAAGCCTCGCGCGAACGCAACAAGGCCGACTAGGCGAAAAGCCCGGCCGCCTTCACGGCCGCGGCATAGCTGCGGCTGACGGGAATGATCGCGCCATCTTCGAGCTCCAGCACCGGCTTGCCGGACTGGCGGAAGGATTTGCGCACGGCGTCGAGCGCCACCCAATGGGAGCGATGCACCTGCAGGCCCGGGGCCGGTGCGGTCTCCCGCATGGCATCGGCGAGGCGCATCAGCACCATGCTCTTGCCCTTGTCGGTGGTGATCTCGACATAGTGGTCGGACACTTCGAGATGCAGAAGGCGTCCCCGCAAATGGCGCGGCAGCCGATCGAGCAGGGCGGGTTGCCGGGGCTCGGCGCTCTCCGCTCTCGTCGCATTTTCCGGCCTCGGCTTCATGGTGACCAGCAGCCCGACATAGGCGAGGCAGACCGCAAAGACGTAGAACCACAGCACCAGCGGATTGGGCATGCCCTGCGGTTCGGCGAAATAGGTGGCGAGGACGACCACAAGGCTGGCGGGCACGGAGCTGCCCAGCGCGATGAGACAGATGCGCAGCGGCACGGCCATGGTCTTGCTGAGAAATTCCCCGGCGATAGCGCCGCCGGTGTGGCCGCAGACATAGGAGGCGACCACCACGATGGCCCAATAGACCAGCCTTGTGGTCAAGGGATAGTCGAGCGTGCCGAAGGGACCCGACAGCGTCAGCAGGGCTATGGCGGCGGCCATGGCAAGCCAGCGCTGCGGCGCGGTGAGAATGGCGCGCATTTCACGAAGCGCGAAGTGCAGGAGAGGTGATTTCACGACGGCGTCCGGTCGTTCGCGAAGTTGATCTTGAGCTCAACCCACCCATGGCGAAGGAAGCGCCGGTCCGCAAGACCCTGCCCGCTCCCGTTCCGGAAAACCGCCATGTCGCTCGAGCCCCTCCTCTCCGCCCACCCGATCATCCAGTTGCATGCCTATGCCGGCGCGCTCGCCTTTTTCCTCGGCGGGGTGGTGCTGTTCCGCCGCAAGGGCGACAAGACGCACAAGCGTCTCGGCATGGTCTGGGTCTGGGCCATGGTGACGATCAGCGTCACCTCCTTCTTCATCTGGGAATTGCGCATGTTCGGGCTGTTCAGCCCCATTCACCTGCTCTCGATCCTGACGCTTGCGGCCCTGTGGCAGGCCGTGCGCTTTGCCCGCCAGCGCCAGATCGTGCGGCATATGCGGACCATGCAGATCCTCTACCTGGCGGCTCTCGCCATTACCGGCTGGTTCACCTTCATGCCCGGCCGGATCATGAACCGGGTGGTCTTCGGGCCGGAGGGGGCCGGCCCGGTTGAGAGTGCGATCTTTATCCTCGCCTCCATCGCAACCGGTGTCTTCGTCATCTGGCTGGTGCGGCGCGCCGGGGGCGGCAAGCTGCCTTTTGGCCTGCCGATCCGCCTTCTCCGGCGGGCCTGAGCCCGGCCGGGAAGCGTTATGGCGTCATACCACCGCCGTGGTGCGGCGGCTGGTGAGGATGAGCGCCCCGATAAAGCAGGCGCTCATCAGCAGCACGATGGTGGGCGCCGGGGCGCTGTCGATGAAGAAGCTGAGATAGACCCCGACCAGCCCGCAGCCGACCGAAATGGCCACCGCCAGCCACAGCATCACGCCGAAGCGGCGGGTGAGCAGGAAGGCGATGGCGCCCGGCGCAATGAGCATGGCGATGACGAGGACGATGCCGACGGCCTGCAAGGCCCCGACAATGGTGAGCGCGATCATCGCCAGGAGACCATAGTGCAGGAGCCGCACCGAAAGTCCGATGGCACCCGCCTGCTGGGGGTCGAAGATGAACAGCATGATGTCGCGCCATTTGGCGGCGAGAATGACAGTCACCACGAGCGCAATGATGCCGGTCTGGATGAGGTCCGCCGTGCCCACGCCGAGGATGTTGCCGAAGAGAATGTGGTCGAGATGGATATCCGTGCGGATCGCGGCAAAGAGCACGATGCCGAGGCCGAAGAGGCCCGAGAACACCACGCCCATCACCGTGTCTTCCTTGATCCGGCTATGCTCCTTCAAGAACCCGACGCTGAGCGCGCAGACCATGCCGGCGATAAAGGCGCCGACACCGAGCGGCAGCCCCACAATATAGGCCAGAACCACGCCCGGCAGCACGGCGTGGGAGATGGCGTCGCCCATCAGCGACCAGCCTTTGAGGACCAGGAAGCAGGAGAGCAGCGCCGTCGGCACCGCAACCAGCACGGCGATTATCATGGCCTGGACCATGAAGGGAAACTGGAACGGCC
Source organism: Devosia sp. FJ2-5-3 (assembly GCF_029201545.1). Classification (NCBI taxonomy): domain Bacteria; kingdom Pseudomonadati; phylum Pseudomonadota; class Alphaproteobacteria; order Hyphomicrobiales; family Devosiaceae; genus Devosia; species Devosia sp. FJ2-5-3. The sequence continues at coordinate 4,132,384 of NZ_CP104007.1, forward strand.
AGAGGGCCATTTCATACCATGCAATGTCCGGGGTCATTGTGCCGTCTCCCGCGCAACCCGGCGCCGTGCCGCCAGCATGCCGTGCTTGGGGGCGAAGAAGAAGGCGGTGAGAAATACCGCTGTCTGCAACACCACGATGATGCCGCCCGTGGCGCCGTCGAGGAAATAGCTGAGATAGGCGCCGAAAAAGCTCGAGAGCACGCCGACGGCAATGGCGATCAGGATCAGCCGGGGGAACCGATCGGCCAGGAGATAGGCCGTGGCGCCCGGCGTGACGACCATGGCGATGACAAGGAAGGCGCCGACCGTCTGCATGGCCGCAACCGTGGCGGCACTCAGAAGGGTGAAGAAAATCAGCTTGAGCCAATCGGTCTTGATGCCGATGGAGCGGGCATGGCTTTCATCGAAAAAGGTGACCATGAGATCCTTCCAGATCACCAGCATCACCGCGAGCGTGACGCCTGAAATGATCACCAGTTGCAGGGTGTCCTCGGGGGTGATGGCGAGGATATTGCCGAGCACGATGGTCTGGATGTCGATGGGCGTGGGCGAGAGCGACACCATGAACAGGCCGAGGCCGAAAAAGCTCGAAAAGATCAGCCCGATCACCGCGTCTTCGCGCAGCTTGGTGCGCTGGGAGAGGAACAGCATGGCCCCTGCCGCGAGACCGCCCGAAAAGAAGGCGCCGAGCGAAAAAGGCAGGCCCAGCATATAGGCGCCCGCAACCCCCGGAACGATGGAATGGCTCAGCGCATCGCCGATCAGCGACCAGCCCTTGAGCATGAGATAGGCCGAGAGAAAGGCGCAGATGCCGCCGACCAGGGCCGACACCCACATGGCATTGACCATGTAGTGGTAGGAAAAGGGTTCGAGCAGGGTCTCGATCATTTCTCGCTGCTCGACTGCTGATGGGTCATCTTGCCGTTTTCGCCATAGAGCACGAGCGGACGTTCATCGTCGGAGAGCACGGATACCCGCCTCGGGTCGTCGTCGGCATGCAGGCCCGGCCCGCCCAGCACGAAATGGCGGAGCACCCCGCCAAAAGCCTCTTCGAGCAATTCCCGGGTAAAGACTTCCGAGGTCGGGCCATAGGCCAGGACCGTACCCTTGACCAGGACGGTGCGGTCGCAGAATTCGGGCACCGACCCCAGATTGTGGGTGGAAACCAGGATCACCTTGCCCTCGTCGCGCAGGGCCCGCAGCAGGGCGATGATGGATTCCTCGGTCTTGACGTCGACCCCGGTGAAGGGCTCGTCGAGGAGGATCACCTCCCCCTCCTGGGCCAGCGCCCGGGCGAGGAAGACGCGCTTTTTCTGGCCGCCAGAGAGCTCGCCGATCTGGCGCTTGGCATAGGCGGTCATATCGACCCGGGCGAGGGCCGAGGCCACCATCTCGCGGTCGACCGGCCGCGGCATGCGTAGGAAATTCATGTGGCCGAACCGGCCCATCATCACCACGTCCTCGACGAGGACGGGAAAATTCCAGTCCACTTCCTCCGCTTGCGGCACATAGGCGACGAGATTGTTGCGCTGGGCCTTCTGCCCGGTCTCGCCGAGAATGGAAATGGAGCCGGCCACCACGGGGACGAACCCCATGATGGCCTTGAAGATCGTCGACTTGCCCGCCCCATTCACCCCGACCAGCGCGGTGATGGAACCGCGCGGGCTGGTGAAACTGGCATGCTTGAGCGCGGTCGTGCCGTTGCGATAGGCGACGGTAATATCGTTGACGGCAATGCCCGGGGAGGCGCTCATTGGCTAAGTCCGGTTGCAATGGTTGAAGTGGTGACCGCGAGCAGGTCGAGATAGGTCGGCACCGGGCCGTCGGCCTCGGAGAGCGAATCCACATAGAGCACGCCGCCATAGGCAATGCCGGTTTCGCGCGCCACCTGCTCGGCCGGCCGCGACGAGATCGTGCTTTCCGAGAAGATCACCGGAATATTGTGCTCGCGCACCGCATCGATGACCTGGCGCACCTGGCGCGGCGTGCCCTGCTGGTCGGCATTGATCGGCCAGAGAAAGAGTTCCTTGAGGCCGAAATCGCGCGTCAGATAGGAAAAGGCGCCTTCGGACGTGACCAGCCAGCGCTTTTCCTCGGGGATCGCGGCCAGGCGTTCGCGAATGGGCGCGACGGTGGCGGTGATCCTTTCGGCATAGGCCGCCGCATTGGCGGCGTAAATCTCGGCATTGGCCGGATCGACTTCGGCAAAGGCGGCGCGGATGTTCTCGACATAGATCAAGGCATCGGAGGGCGACATCCAGGCATGGGGATTGGGCTTGCCCTCATAGGGGCCCTCGCCGATCCCGATCGGCTCGATCCCCTCGGTCAGAACGAAGCTCGGCACGTTTGGAAGATTGTCGAGGAACTGGGCGAACCATTGCTCGAGATTGAGCCCGTTCGAGAGGATGAGGTCGGCGTCCTGGGCTCCCACGAGATCGCCCGGGGTCGGCTGGTAATTGTGGATCTCGGCCCCCGGCTTGGTGATCGACACCACATCGGCGACGTCGCCGGCAACATTGGCCGCCATGTCGGCCAGAATGGTGAAGCTCGTGACCGCCTTGACCCGGTCCTGGGCGCCTGCGGGCAGAGACAGGGCAAGCGCTGCAATAAGAGGCAAGGCGAGGTGCCGAAGATAGTCCATCAATTTCCTCCGAATTTCGACTGCCCCGACCGTAGTGCAATTGCAAATCATTCGCAAGAGCGTCTGATGCCGATCCGTTTTCTAGAACGCGGCCCCGTCGAAAAGAGTTTCAAGGCCCAGTGAACGCTGGATTTTTCGCGTCAGCCGCGCCGCCACGAGGCGATGGGCGCGGGCGATATAGGCCTTGATTTCGTCCTCGGTGAGTGGACTTTCCGCCGAGATCGCCACCCAGCCGGCGCGGGCGAAATAGGGTGCGGGGCGGATGCCTTCGAGTTCGGTCAGCAGCGGATAGGCCAGGTCCGAGACTTTGAGCCAGACCTCGCCGGGATCCTTGTCGAGCAGGCAAAAGATGCGCCCGCCGATTTTGGCGACCGAATCGTCCCGCCACTGCCGCACCAGCGTCGTGGCAGGCAGGCTGAGCACATAGGCCTCGAAGGGGGCGCGGCGCATGATGTCGGGATAATCGGGCGGCATGAACGGCAATCGATCAAATCAAAAAAAAACGGCCCGCGGAGCGGACCGTTCAAGGCGCATTCTACTGGGCGGCAACGCCGAGCCCGATGGGGCAGGACACCCCGGTGCCATTCAGCCCGCAATAGCCATTGGGATTTTTGGCCAGATATTGCTGGTGATAGGTCTCGGCATAATAGAACGGCCCCGCCGGCGCGATCTCGGTGGTGATATCGCCCAGCCCCTGCCGGCGCAGGGCGGCCTGGTAGGCTTGGCGGCTGGCGGCGACGATCTCGGCCTGTTCCGGCGTCGTCGTATAGATGGCCGAGCGATATTGCGTGCCCACATCATTGCCCTGGCGCATGCCCTGGGTCGGGTCGTGCTCTTCCCAGAAGGTCTTCAGCAGGGTTTCGAGCGGAATGATCCTGGGGTCGTAGGCGACCTTGACGCTCTCGGTGTGCCCGGTCATCCCGGTGCAGGCTTCCTCATAGCTCGGATTGGGCGTATGCCCGCCCTGATAGCCCACGGCGGTAACGATCACGCCGGGCAATTGCCAGAACAGGCGCTCGGCGCCCCAGAAACAGCCGAGGCCGAAATAGATGGTCTCGGCGCCCTCGGGATAGGGTCCCTTGAGCGGCGCGCCATTCACATAATGGGAAGAGGCGACATCCATCTCCTGGGGGCGGCCCGGCAGGGCCTCGGCGGCGCTGGGGATGGCGGTCGGCTTGGTGCGGAAGAACATCTTTGTCTCCTTTCGCCGCATAATATGGGGTGTCGGGGCCGGTTTCGCGAGGGGTCAGATCTCGCTCTGGCGCAAAAAACGCTCGCGGCGCGGCCGACGGCCCATCAGGGCCAGGACAATTCCGGGCACACCGACCACCGCAAAGGCGGGATAGGTGAGGATCGTGTCGAAGAGCCGCCCAAGCAGATCGGCAAAGAAACGGCTGCCCAGAAAGCTGTGAACGGTCTCGAGCGAAGGCGCGTGCAGTCCCGTCCAGACCTGTCCGAATTGGGCAAAGAGCACGGTGTTGGCGGCCAGGGACTTTGTTCCGTCGATGACAAGCAAAACCACGGCCAGGGCAATCAGCCAGGTGCCCAATAGTCTCAAGGCCAAACGCATGCACCAATCCTGTTCTTGAGCCAGGCGCCATCCCCGCCCCCGAGCCGGCCCAACCTTTTGACACGTTCGGCGCCCCTCTCACAAGGTGGAGAGGGTCCGATAAAAACAATCGTGACAAGGCTGAACTCCTCCCTTGCGCCGGGAAAGATCATCAGTATATTGCGCCTCGCTCGCAACCGCATTCCAGGCGGTTCGATGATCCGGTTCGGATCGTCCCAAAGCGATGCGGAGAGATGGCCGAGTGGTCGAAGGCGCACGCCTGGAAAGTGTGTAGGCGGGGAACCGTCTCAAGGGTTCGAATCCCTTTCTCTCCGCCATTTCCCTGTATTATCGGCCCGATTTGACCCCCGACTGCTGCGCCCGAGGGGCCTGTGCAGGTAGGCAGTTGCGCAACGACGATCCGCCTTCCCATGTCTGGGGAAATCTGTGGGCAACCCTATCTGCAGCGATCCAACTGGTCGGCGGCGAAAAGGTGCATATAAGACCGGCTGGCTGTGATTCTGCTCAGCGCTCACTCGCGCGCGCCATGCTTGCATTCAGGAGATCGCATGCGGTTAGAACCGGAAGCTTTTGACAAGGTAAGTGCCGATGAGCAGCGTCTGGCCGCTTTGCATCAACTCGACATTCTGGACACCCCCCCGGAGTTGGGGTTCGACCGTATCGCCGACCTCATAAGGCTGATCTTCGGCGTGGAGATCGGGATCGTCTCCATGATCGACGGCCACCGCCAATGGTACAAATCGGTGTTTGGCCTGGGGACTTCCGAAGCATCCCTCAATAGCACCTTCTGCCGTTATACCCTGACGCTGGGGCACCAGGTCATCGTGCCGGACGCGACCAAGGACCCCCGGTTCTATGACAATCCGCACGTGGTCGATGGCCCGCGCATCCGGTTCTATGCGGGGGCGCCCATCACCACGCATGACGGGCTGGTCATCGGCACGGTCTGCGCCATCGACACGACCATGCGCGAGTTCGGCGAGCGGGAGACGGCGATCCTCATGCATCTGGCCGCTCTGGTCATGCGCGAGCTTGAATTGCGCCAGGAGGCGGCAACCGACGTCCTCACCGGCGCCAGCAGTCGTCGCGCCTTCAAGGAAGAGGTGAAAAAGCACCTGTCCCTGGCCAATAGACACGCGCTTCCGCTCAGCTGCATCGCCTTTGACATCGATCATTTCAAACGGGTGAACGACACTTACGGACATGCTGCGGGCGACAAGGTCCTCTCAGGCGCAGTGAACGCGCTCAAGACTGGGCTGCGCCAAAGCGATTGCATCGGCCGTGTCGGTGGGGAGGAGTTTTCGATCCTCCTGCCGCAGACCGAGTTGGCAACTGCCGTCAATGTCGCCGAGAAACTGCGCCATCTCGTCAAGGATCTGCGCTTCCCGGGCAGCAATCCGCCGATTGCCGTCACAGCCTCCTTCGGCGTTGCGGCACTGGGGCCGTCGGACGATATCGAGACGTTTCTCAACCGGGCCGACCAAGCCCTCTATCAGGCCAAACGTAGCGGCCGGGACCGGGTTTGCAGCGCCGCCGCTGCAAACGAGCCCGAAAAGAAAAACCGGCGCCGCGTGTTGAAGGCCGGGCAGATCATCTTCAATGGTGGCCGCTCCACCTATGACTGCACCGTGCGCAGCCTGTGGGAAAACGGCGCCGAAATCGCCATCTCCCTCCCGGCGATCCTACCCGAGCAGTTCGAGCTGTTGCTCAAGGGCTCAGCGGAAAAATATGCCTGCACACTGACGAGCCGAACCGACAGCTCCATCGAAGCCGTCTTTTCCTGATTTCACGCAAGAGCGTCGGCGCCACAGCTTCAGCGGTGCGGACGCACAATCTGCATCGTCGCACGCCCGGACCGCACGGGGTTCGGCACATGGCGGAAAGCGGTTTGCCCGCCAACGATGAAAATCTCCGTCAGCCCGTCGACACGACTTGCCTGCTCATCGGTCCGGGCGATGGCGGCATTGGTCTCGTCCACCAACGCCGCATTGCGCTGGGTCATTTCATCCATCTGGCGCACTGCGATATTCACCTCCGCAATGGAGGCGGCCTGATCGCTATTGGCGCGCGCAATGTCTTCCATCAATTGCGCATTCTTTCCAATCTGGGCGACCATGCTGTCGAGCTGGGCCGTCGCCGAAGAGACAAGGCCCTGTCCGAGCGACACGGCCTCGCCCGATTTTTCGATCAGGCTTTTGACTTCCCGGGACGCTTCCGCCGCGGACCCCGCCAGCCGGCGCACTTCCAGCGCGACGACGGCAAAGCCCTTGCCCGCATCCCCGGCGCGAGCCGCCTCTACCGAGGCATTGAGCGCAAGCAAATTGGTCTGGAAGGCAATGTCGTCGATCAGTTTGATGACGGTCTTGATCTGCGCGGACCGCGCCGTAATCTGTTCCATCGCCAGATTGGCGTTTCCGATCTCCTGCCCGGTCTCCGCGGCGCCCTCATAGACAGCGCGTGCGTTGATGCGCCCCATTTCGGCGCGTTGCGCATTGGCGCGCACCGTCTGCGACAATTGCTCGACCACCGACCCGACTTCCTCGAGCGCGGCAGCCTGCCGGCTCGTGCGCTCTGCCAGATCGCTGGCACCCGAGAGAATTTTTGCCGTTGCCGAGCGCAAGGCCCCCGTCGTTTCGCGCAGCTGCACGACGATATTGCTGAACCGGGCGGCCGTTCTGTTGAACGCGAGACGCACCTCGTCCAATTCCTCGGGAAATCTCTGCTCGATAGTGTGGCTCAGATCGCCCTTCGCCAGCAGATCGAGCGCGCGGCTGAGAGTGTTGACCGCCTGCTTGCGGGCGGTGATATCGGTCGCATATTTGACCACCTTGTAGGGCCTGCCACTGGCATCGAAGATGGGATTGTAGGAGGCCTGGATCCAGACCTCCTGGCCCCCCTTGCCGATCCGCAGATATTCCCCGGACCAGAACTCACCATTGCCGAGCTTGCGCCAGAACTCCTGATAGCCCGGGCCTGTGAGATCGTCGGGATGGACGAAGATACGGTGATGCTGCCCCTCGATCTCGTCGAGGCGATAGCCGAGGGCGGTGCAAAAATTCTCGTTCGCCGTGATGATCTGCCCGTCGAGGGTAAATTCGATAACCGCCTGGGACCGCGAAATTGCCGCCAGCTGTCCCTTGGCATCGATGGCCTGGCGGTGGCGTTCGGTGATGTCGCTGGCCACTTTGACAATGGAATGGACCTTCCCGTCGGGCCCGGTCAGCGGATTGTACGAGGCTTCGATCCACGCTTCAGCGCCGCCTTTCTGGATTCGCTTGAAGCTGCCGCTCTGAAATGTCCCGCCCGCCAGTTTCGACCAGAAGGCCGCATAGTCGGCAGAGGCCCCATAGTCGGCATCGAGAAACATCGAGTGGTGGCGCCCGACGATTTCTGACAGCTGGTAGCCCATGATCGAGAGGAAGTTGGAATTGGCATCCTTGATCGTGCCATCCGGTGCGAATTCGATGAAGGCCTGCGACCGGCTCAACGCCGCCGATAGTTCGATGGCCTTCGCGCCCTTGCTTTCCCTATTCCAGCGAAAAAAATCAAAGCCCATTAAATCTGCGTCCTAATTTGCCAGGCACCTGAACTGCTCTCGGAGCCGATGACAGGCCGTATTCGCCCGTCGCCAGGAAAAGGCAGCAGGCCGCGTGCATGGGGTGGGGAGATATTTCGCTGGATATACGTGCTCGCCGAGCGCGCAGATCGAAATCGATCTCATCATCGCGAACAGATAGCTAACACTTCGTCACCGGGCCAAGGATGGGCGAGCTTCGGCACCGCGCGGGCCATATTGCCCGCTCCATCAAAACTCTCGCCTTGCCCACCCGTCCCATATGAAACCTTTGCCCCCTCGTCCGGCTTTAACTGGACAGTGCAAGGAGTTTTGCCATGACCTTTCCAGCAGATCCCGCGCAACGGCAGCCCAAGGGCGATCACAATCGTCGCCTCGCCCTTGGTCTGGAGCCGGAGGCTTTGGCCGCCGAGGCGGGAATAAGTGTCGAAGACCTGCGCAAATATGAGCGGACGGGGCCGGATGAAGATTTCGACCTCGACGTGGCCCAGCGCGTCGGCGCCGCCCTCGAACGCATCGAGGCCAATCCACCACCGACCCAGTCCGTCATCACCTGAAGCCCCTTCGGGCATGATCCTTGGCTCCGCCTTCCCCAAGACATCGCGGCAGGCGGGGCCGATTTGCGTGCGGCCGGCCTGCGGGTGGCCATGGAGGGCGAAAAATGGACCAGGGCGTGACGGAACTCGATTGGCAGCGCCTGCTGATCGGCGACGATTCTTCGGTGATCTACCTCGAAATTTTTGTCCGCACCCTCATCATCTATGGTTATACGCTGGTGCTGCTGCGCTGGCTCGGCGGGCGCGCCATCGGCCAATTGTCCACTGTGGAATTCCTCCTCGTCATCGCCCTGGGGTCGGCGGTGGGCGACGCCATGTTCTATCCCGAAGTTCCCCTTCTCCATGCCATGGCGGTGGTGACCCTGGTCGTGCTGGCCAATAAGGGGCTGGACATGGCCATGGCGCGCAACCGGGGCATCGAGCGGGCCATTGACGGGGTGCCCAAGGAGGCGGTTCGCGAGGGGATAATCCTCAGCCATTTCCTCGATGGCAAGGCGCTGACCACCAGCGAACTGGCCCAGCAATTGCGCCAGCACGGCATTGAGCATCTGGGACAGGTCGAACATGCCTATGTCGAAACGGACGGCGTCCTGACCGTGTTCAAGAGTGCGCCCCATGCCCGACCCGGCCTTCCCATCGTGCCGCCCTGGGAGATCGAGCGACCCCTCATCGTCTCCGCAATGGCGGAAGGCGGAGAGAGTTTGGCCTGCATGCGGTGCGGCTGTCTCGTCACCCGCCCCCACAGGGCGCCCTGCCCCAATTGCGGGCACGATCAATGGACCCTCGCCCGCGCTGGCGCCTTATCCTGACCGGTCGGGTTATTTTGAACACGACCGGGCGAAATCAGGGCCAAATAGCCCGTAAAACCGGGCTTTCGGCCGTAAAACCACGCGAGCCTTGACTTGGCCGTATTTGAGGTAGAGTATAGCGATATACGTTTTCTGCCCCTGTTGGCGACCTGATCTGACCGAGTTTGTCGGTTACTTAGCTTTCCTCCCGATTTGCGAACGTTTTAGGCTCCAGTCGCATGTGCGGCGGAGAAACTGCTCGTTTGCATTCACTCGAGCGAAACGCTGAGAAGCTATTATGATCAACGGCACCGTCAAGTTCTACAATTCCACCAAGGGCTTTGGCTTTATCTCCCCCGATGACGGCGGCAAGGATGCATTCGTGCATGTTTCTGCGCTCGAGCGCGGCGGGATTTCGGATCTGGCTGATGGCCAGAAGGTTTCCTACGACCTTGAAAAGGGTCGCGATGGTCGCGAATCCGCGATCAATCTGCAGGCAGCCTAATTCGTCTCTTCGCGGGGACCCAAGGTCCCCGCCCCCAAACGGGAGCATTTCGTGTTGCATCGCTACAAAGTCGGCCAGATCCTGGAACTCCGCTCTGCCCCACGGCACAGCAACCGGCCAGCCGGTACTTGCGAAGTGATCAATTGCCTCCCACATGAGTCTGGCCCGGTTCTCTACCGGGTCAAATCCTGGAACGAGCGGATCGAGCGGGTGGTCGAAGAAGTCGACCTGACCCCGAGCGAAACCAGCAAAAGCGCTTCCAGCGAAACCGAACGCGTTTTCGACATCGCCATTTCCAAGAAATAGCGCTGTCGGGGCTGCCTGAGGCAGCCAAACCAGTTTCCGCCCCCAAATCCATGCGCTTCGAGCGCAGGCGGGCGGATCAACCGGCGCCCACTCGTCATGAGCCTGTCAAAAATGACGCTTACGAGTTGGGGACGCCGCAAGGGTGCCTGAACGGCACCACCAACCGCCAGCGCCAAAGGCGCTGAGACAAGACCGGCTCAAGCCGGCAGAAAGACTGAAAACATGAACACTCAAATGCTTCACGCGCCGGGAGAACTTTTCCTCGGCAGCGACGCCGCCACCGCCATTGCGCAGGGCTCGCGTCATTTTCGCCGTGCCGACAAGGCTGTGCGCTTTGCCATGGAACATGCCGCGCCGGTCAGCCTGCGCGGCGCCATGCTCAAGATCGGCAACCGCACGCTCGGCCCGTCCGAAATCCGCTCGCTGCATCGCCAGCTGAGCCTGTAGTCCATAAAACTATGCTGAAGAGCGGGGTCCCTTATCGTCCAATCCGGGCGGTGAGGGGCCCCGCGCCCGTTTGGGCCGTCGCTGCGGCCGTCCCGGCCCACATGGCGAGGGTCTTTGCTGGGCAAAGTCTCGGCGCATGGGGCGGTACAATAGCAATCGGGCCGTTCCCTGTTGCCAGGGTTCGGCCAGTACAATCGCTTGGCGAAAGGCTTATTGCGGGCGCGGAGAAGAACCGGGGCGCGGGGCGCGGGCCGGTGCCTTCGGCGCTGCGATCAGGCCTTCACGGATAGCCTGCTTGCGTGCTGCCTTGCGGGCGCGACGAACGGCTTCAGCCTTTTCGCGCACGCGAGCCTCGGAGGGCTTTTCGAAGTACTTACGGAGCTTCATCTCCCGGAACACGCCTTCGCGCTGAAGACGCTTCTTGAGCACGCGGAGCGCCTGCTCGACATTGTTGTCGCGAACTTGAACCTGCAAGAATTTTCCTAACGTTGTGGCCGCCTCACCTCGCGGCAGACGGAGCCGATCCTCTGATCGTGGCACCTCGTTATCAGCAGAGGCGTCTCTCGCCAACCCGCCTTAGCAAAAATGGTTGCGTTCCGGGCCTCCGAGGCCCAAGATTCTTCCTATCCGGGCCGGAGCTGACTAGACAGGCAGCAAGATCGTCAGCGGAAAACTGCCCATGGTTGCCATTTTCATCGATGCCGATGCCTGTCCCGTCAAGGATGAGGCCCTGCGCGTGGCCGAGCGACACGGCCTCGTCATCACCTATGTCGCCAATTTCGGACTGCGCCCTTCGCGCGATCCCATGGTGCGCATGGTCATGGTGCCTCAGGGCGCCGACGCCGCCGATGACTGGATCGTCGAGCATGCCGAGACCGGCGACATCGTGGTCACGTCCGATATTCCGCTGGCGAGCCGCACGCTCGAAAAAGGCGCTGCCGCCATTGGCCCCACCGGCAAGCTCTTTACCCGCGAGAGCATCGGCATGGCCCTGGCCATGCGCGAGTTGAACCAGCATTTGCGCGAGACCGGCGAGAGCCGGGGCTTTAATGCCGGCTTCACGGCAAGGGACCGCTCCAACTTCCTCCAGCATTTCGATGCCCTGGTCCAGCGCGCCAAGCGCGATGCGCAGAATCGCCAAGCCGGCAATTGACGCCTCGAATGCAAGACGGCACGGTCGGCGTAACCACGGGTTCGCTTGCTCCAGCATGGTCCCGCTGGCGAAAAACCAAAAAAGGGGGCCGGTCCATGAGGCCGGTGGGGGAAAGAGCATGAACCAGATCGATCTTGCCGGCCGCATTGCCGTCGTTACCGGCGGGGCGCGGGGCATCGGCTTTGCCATTGCGCGGCGGCTCCTCGCGTCAGGTGCCAGGGTGAGCCTTTGGGACATGAACGGGGATCTGCTCGCGCAAGCCTGTGCCGAGCTCGGCGCCGGCGCCGAGGGGATCGCGGTCAATGTCACCGATTATGACGCCATTGCCGCCGCCGTCGCCGATGTCGAGGCCAGGCATGGCAGTCTCGATATTCTGGTCAATTCAGCCGGGATCGCCGGCAAGAACGCCCCGCTCGATGAATATGAAATCGCCGAATGGCACCGGGTCATCGATATCGACCTCAATGGCACATTCTACGTCAACCGCGCCGTGCTGCCGGGCATGAAGGCGCGCAATTACGGGCGCATCGTCAATATCGCCTCGATTGCTGCCAAGGAGGGCAATCCCAATGCCGCTGCCTATGCGGCGGCCAAGGCGGGCGTCGTCGGCATGACCAAGGCGGTCGGCAAGGAATGCGCCAGATTCGACATCGCCATCAACGCCATCACCCCGGCCACCGCCAAGACGCGCATCCTCGACGAGCTCAAGCCCGAATTCATCGACTATATGCTCAGCCGCATCCCCCGCGGCCGTTTCCTCGAAGTGGAGGAGGCCGCCAATATGGTGGCCTGGCTGGTCTCGGCCGAAAACAGTTTTACCACAGCCTCGGTCTTCGACCTCTCGGGTGGCCGCGCCACCTATTGAGGCCGGCCAGTCGGAAAAGCAAAACCCCGGTGTCGCCACCGGGGTTTTTCGTTTTATGGGTCAACCCGCCATTCGCGCATGGCGCTCATGGCCTTGCCGCCTCAAATCGCTCCACTGGAGCGATTTGCCCTTCGGGACGACGTCAAGCCTTGAGCTTGGCGAGGATGGCCGCGCCCATTTCGGCGGTGCCCACGACCTTGCGGTTATCCTGGGCAATGTCGGCGCAGCGCAGGCCGTCGGCGAGAACGGCGGCGATTGCGCCCTCCACCTTGTCGGCCATTTCGATCATGCCGAAGGAATAGCGCAGCGCCATGGCATAGGACGCGATCATGGCGATCGGGTTGGCAATGCCCTTGCCGGCAATATCCGGAGCCGAACCGTGCACGGGTTCATACATGGCCTTGCGCTTGCCGGTCACGGGATCGGGCGCACCCAGCGCAGCGGAGGGCAGCATGCCCAACGAGCCGGTCAGCATGGCGGCAACGTCGGACAGAATGTCGCCGAAGAGATTGTCGGTGACGATGACGTCGAACTGTTTTGGATTGCGCACGAGCTGCATGGCGCAATTGTCGGCCAGGATGTGGTTGAAGGCGACGTCCGAATAATCCTTGGCGACAGTGCGGACGACTTCGTCCCACAGTACGCCGGACTTCATGACGTTCTTCTTGTCGGCCGAGTGGATCTTGTTGCCGCGGGTGCGGGCGAGATCGAAGGCAACGCGGGCAATGCGGTCGATTTCATAGGTCTCGTAGACCTGGGTATCGACGCCGCGCTTCTGGCCATTGCCGAGATCGGTGATTTCCTTGGGCTCGCCGAAATAGACGCCGCCGGTCAGCTCGCGCACGATGAGGATATCGAGGCCTTCGACCAACTCGCGCTTGAGAGCGGAAGCATCGGCCAGCGCCGGATAGCAGATGGCGGGGCGCAAATTGGCGAAAAGCCCGAGATCCTTGCGGAGGCGCAAGAGGGCGGCTTCCGGACGCTTGTCATAGGGGACATTGTCCCACTTCGGACCGCCGACAGCGCCAAAGATCACGGCGTCGGCCTTCATGGCCTTGGCCATGTCGTCTTCGGAAATGGCTTCGCCATGGGCATCATAGGCGCAACCACCGGCCAGGCCACTCTCGGTGGCGAAATCGGTCAGGCCTTCGGCGTTTGACCATTGGATGATCTTTTCGACCTCGACCATGATTTCAGTGCCGATGCCGTCGCCGGGCAGAAGGAAGAGGGAATTGGTGGCCATTTTGGGGGAAAGCTCCTCGCCGTACTGGTGGTTACGCCTGTTGGCGGCAGATAGCGTCATTTTTCGCCTTCGCGCAAGGCAGGCCGCGCATTCGCGACAATCAAAGACAGATTTTGCGCGCGCCGTTCAGCACTTCTTCACGGTGTTCGGCTTGTGTGGCGTCGAGACACGTATTTAGGGGGACTAAACAAATGCTCAACCGCGGAATGGCCGTATCGGCCATGGCGCTCTTGCTGGCCGTAGCCCCTGCGCTTGCGCAGGATGAGAATGGCCGGTCCTCCATGGGCGAAAAGCCGATCTGGGTGCGCTACCCGGCCATCGCACCCGATGGCGAGACGCTCAGCTTCACCTATCGCGGCCGCATTTTCGTGGTCGATGCCGAGGGCGGCCTCGCCGTTCCGCTCACCGCCAATGGCACCTATAGCTATGGCGCGGTGTGGTCGGCCGATTCGGAGCGGCTCGCCTTCGCGTCCGACCTCAATGGCGATGACGACGTCTACACCACCGATTTTTCGGGCTCGCTCGAGCGCCTCACCTGGTCCTCGGCCAGTGAAGTGCCCACCAGCTTTGCGCCGGACGGACAGTCCCTGCTCTATACCGCGCTGCGCCTCGGCGATGCCGAGCAGAGCGTGCAGGGCGCGTTGTCGAGCAAGCCCCAGCTTTATGCCGTCGACACGGCAAGTGGCCGCGAAAGCCTCATCCTGCCCAATCTGGCCCAGCAGGCACAGTGGAACCGCGCCCAGACGAGGCTCGTCTATACCTATAATCCCTCCGGCGACCCCGACGACCGCCAGCACCGCGTGGCGCCCAATGCCCGCCAGATCTGGACCTATGACAAGATCAGCGGCACCCATGAGCCGGTTTTCGAAGTCGACGGCATCGATCGGCACAACCCGATCTGGAGCGCCGACGGGCTGACGCTGTACTATCTGTCCGAAGCGAGCGGCTGGCTCAATGTGTGGAAGCGCGATTTGGCGAGCGGCGCGGATACGCAGCTGACGCGCTTCGACGGCGATCCGGTGCGTGACCTGTCGGTGGCCGATGACGGCACGCTGGCCTTTTCCAATCGCGGCCGCATCTACGTCCAGAAGCCAGGCGCGACCGAGGCCAAGGCCATCGAGTTGCTGACCCTCGAGCAGCGCGCCGGGCGGCGTGACAATCTCTATGCCGAAATGGTGCAGGATTTCGTCTCTTCCCCGGACGGCGAGCTCTTCGGCATCGTGGCCAATGCGGATGTGTTCGTGCAGGACGGCGCCGGCAATTTCCGGCAAGTGACGGCGACGCCGGGCCAGGAGCGCGACATCGTCTTCTCGCCGGACGGGTCGATGTTGGCCTATGCGGCGCTGCGCGAGCATCAATGGGGCATTTATGCCGTCGCGCTCAAGGGCGAAGACGAACAGGGGGGCCTCGCCCCGTCCTACGCGGAAATCCCGCTCTATATCCCCGAGGAGGGCAATGCCTATGTGCCGCGCTTCTCGCCCGATGGCACCAAGCTCGCCTTCGTCGCCGACCGGCGCGAAATCCAGGTCCTCGACCTCGCCAGTGGCGAAGTGACCAAGCTTTATGGTGAAGGCGATCATTTCTCCCAATATCGCGATGGGGTGATGAATTTTGCCTGGTCGCCCAATTCCCAGGATCTGCTCGTGCCCTGGCGGGCCATGGATGGTTCGGAGGCGCACCGCGTCGCCATCGTTCCGGCCGATGGCGGAAGCCGGGCCCAGCCCATCGGCTCGGTGCCCAATCTTTTTGGCGCCACATGGAGCCTCGATGGCACGCAGATCATCGGCGCCACCACCCTTTATGGGCCGCGCGATTCCCAGCTCCATGCCCAGAGCAGCGACCTCTACCGCATCTTCCTTTCCGAAGAGGCGCGGCAGGATTTTCTCGAAACCGCTGAAGGCACCGCACCGGGCCTCGACGAGGCCGAGGACGGGACTGCGCTCGCGCGCCGCTACGGCCCCGACCAGTTCCGCAACAGCCGGCTCGAGGGGCGCCTCACCGCAGGCGAGGACGGCCTGATGACCATGTGGCCCCTGCCCGATCTGCAGAATCTGCTCGCGGTCAGCGCCGCGGGTGGCGACAGCTATGTGCTCGAAACCATCAGCCTTGCCGATGGCAGTGTGACCACGTTCGGCAGTTTCGAGGCCCCGGGGCTGCAGGCCCTCTCCTTCGTGCGGGATCTGGGCGTCATCGACGCGCGGGTCAATGGCGCCATATTGCGCGTGCCACTGGCGGCGCCCGACCAGATCGCCATGATCAGCTCGCGGCTGTTCTACTCCCGCGACGCCGATAGCGCCCGCATCGCCGGTTTCGAGCAGGCCTGGGCCGATGCGAAATATCGCTATTACGACGCCGAGCACGAAGGGCGGGACTGGGATGCGATCGGGGCGAAATATCGCGCCTATCTCTCCTCCATCGCCAGCGACCGCGAACTGCGCGAATTGATCTCGGCCATGTATGGCGAGCTCTCGGCCTCGCACATGTTCACCGGCTATCGCGGCATGGAGGCGGCGCGCCAGGATCTGGGCAACAATAATGACGCGCTCGGCGTCTATATCGACCATGGCTATGACGGCCCGGGCCGGCGCGTTGCCGCCATCCTGCCGGGCGGCCCGCTCGACCGGCGCAGCATCGATATCGCGCCGGGCGACATCATCGCCTCGGTCAATGGACGCGATGTTCCTGAGGCCGGCGGGCTCGATCGCCTGCTCGACCTCAATGTCGGCCGCCCTGCCCTTGTCGGGGTCAAGGATGCCGAAACCGGGGACGACCGCTTCTATACGGTCTCCCCGATCGACCAGAACGCCGAAATTGCGCTGGCCAAGACCCGCCTCATCGATGCGCGGCGCGAAATGGTGGCGCGCCTCTCAAACAGCTGCGTTGCCTATCAATATGTGCCCGACATGGACGAGGCGGCCTATCTCGACCTCCTGGGCAATCTCAGTGCCCAGCGCGGCATCGCCCGGGCGGCCCTGATCGACGTGCGCTCCAATGGCGGGGGCAATCTCACCCGTGAGCTCATCACCCTGCTCACCGGGCAGGCCTATGCCAGCGTCGGCCGCAATGATGGCCCGCAGGATGTCGAGCCCAATAATCGCTGGGTCTGGCCCAGCGCGGTTCTCGTCGATTCCTTCGGCTATTCGGACGGCTCGGTCTTCCCTCAGGCCTATCAGGACAATGCCATCGGCCCGCTGGTCGGCGACATCGTGCTCAATACCGGCACGGCCGTCGATTATGTCCGCAGTGCGGTGGTGCCCGGCCTCGTCTATGGCCTGCCGGTCCTGCCCAATCGGCGCATGGATGGCAGCTATTACGAGAACTTCGTCATCGAGCCGGAAATCCACGTGCCGTTCAATCCGAACGCGGCCGGACTCAACACCGACCCGCAGCTCGAAGCGGCGCTGGCGGCCATCATGGCCGAGATCGGCGCAGACGCCGATTGCCGTATCTACTGAAAGCAAAAAGGGCGCCCCGATGGGCGCCCTTTTTCCAATCTTCGAGAGAAACCAGTCAGGATTTGGCGGCGCCGATGCGGGCGGTCACTTCGATCTCGATCTTCATGCCTTCCTCGATCATCTGCACGATGAGCATGGAGGCGGCCGGGCGGATGTCCTTGAACACGGGGCCCACGGCCGCGACGACCTCGTCCACGAGCGACCGGTCGCCGACATAATAGACCACCCGCACCGTGTCCTCGATGGAGGAGCCAGCTTCCTTCAGCGCCTTGTCGATGGTGGCCAGCGCATTCCTCGCCTGCTCGCCCACGCCCTCGGGCATGGTCATGGTGGCGTAATCATAGCCGGTCGTGCCGGACACATAGATCGTGTCCTCGTGGCGGACGGCACGGGAATAGCCAAAGGTCGCTTCAAAGGGCGAGCCGGTGGAGATGCGCTGCACCATGGATCAATCCAATCGTTTCATGAAAAAATAGCGGGTATGCCCGGGCGGACTGTCTTCGAGCCGGCCAAATTCGGTGTAGCCGAGCTTTTGGTAAAAGCCGGGTGCCTGGAACGAGGTGGTGTCGAGCCGCAGGCCGACACAGGAGTTTTCCCGTGCCAGCGCTTCGGCCCGCGCCATCAGCGCCGCGCCGATCCCGGTCCCGCGATAGGCCTCTGGAATATGCAGCAGATCGATGTGGATCCAGCCATAGGCGATGCGGGCGGAGAGGCCCCCCTCGGTCTCGCCCGCCTCGTTCTTGAGGGCCAGAACGAAAGACGAAGGAGCGGTGAACCGCCCCTCCGTCTGGATTTCATTATACTCGACAAGACCGTTGAGGATGATGTCGTGGGACTTGGGACTGGGGCCCTCTTCCAGAACGATCCTTGCCATATTTTACAGCCAGGGACGCTCGGAGGCCATCTTGCCTTCGAAGGAGGTGATGGCCGGGTCGGACTTCAGCGTGCCGGCGATATCGTCGAGGCCTTCGAGCAGGATCTGCTTGCGGGACGGGTCGATATCGAAATGCAGCGTGCCGCCATCGGGCCCCTGGATGGTCTGGGCCTCGAGATCGATGGTCAGGGTGGCGTTGGAGCCACGCTCGGCATCGTCGAGCAGGAGTTTCAGCTGCTCGGGCGACACCACGATGGGCAGGATGCCGTTCTTGAAGCAATTATTGTAGAAGATGTCGGCAAAGCTGGTGGAGATCACGCAGCGCACGCCGAAATCGAGCAGGGCCCAGGGGGCATGCTCGCGGCTCGACCCGCAGCCGAAATTGTCACCGGCGATGACGATCTTGGCATTGCGATAGGCCGGCTTGTTGAGAATGAAACCGGGGTTTTCCGAGCCGTCCTCATTATAGCGCATTTCCGAGAACAGGGCCGTGCCCAGTCCGGTGCGCTTGATGGTCTTGAGGTACTGCTTGGGGATGATCATGTCGGTGTCGATATTGATGATCGGCAGCGGCGCCGCGACACCCGTCAAAGTGGTGAATTTATCCATGGATAGGGACCTCGCTTTGCCATGGGTCTTTGCGCAAAGCGGGCCCGGGGTCAAGTCGGCAGGGCCCGAAAGCGTTCGGTCGACAGGCGCGGAAGGTGCTGCCGGCGCCTTGGGCTACGCTCCGCCGATGAGGATGCCGGCGGCCAGCACCAGGCTTCCCCCCAGCACCACCTGCAGCACGGCCCGCCAGAACGGGGTCTGCATGAAGCGTTTCTGGATATAGGCGATGGCCCAGAGTTCGACCAGGACGACGAAGATCGCAAGACCGGTGGCGAGGGTGAAATCGGGGATGAGATAGGGCAGCGCATGCCCGAGCCCACCCAGCGCCGTCATGATGCCGGCCGCCAGCCCGCGCTTGATCGGCGAGCCGCGCCCGGTCAGCTTGCCGTCATCGGAGGCCGCCTCGGTAAAGCCCATGGAAATGCCCGCGCCCACCGCCGCGGCGAGGCCGACGAGAAAAGTCTGCCAGGTGCTGCCGGTGGCGAAGGCCGCCGCGAAAACCGGCGCCAGGGTCGAAACCGAGCCGTCCATCAACCCCGCCAGCCCTGGCTGCACATAGGTCAAAACAAACTGGCGATGGCTTTCGGCCTTTTCGCTCTCCATCCCGTCCTTGCCCACCAGCTGCTCGTCGAGCTTGTCGGCTGCCTTGGCGTGGCCGCGCTCCTGGGCTGCCAGATCGCCCAGAAGCTTGCGGATGTCGGCGTCGCTCACCTCCTGTGCGGCGGCGAGATAGAAGCGATAGGCGCCATCCTCCATTTCCCAGACCTGCTGGCGCGCCTGCTCGAGGCTGAGCGTCTTCATCAGCCAGATCGGCTTGCGGGTGAGAAAGCCGCGCACATGCTCGCGCCGGATCGGCACGAGGCGCTTGCCGAAGCGGGCGACGTAAAGATCGAGGAGGCGCCGGCGATGCTCGTCCTCTTCGGCCGCCATGGCTTCGAGCAGCGCCGCGGACCCCGGATAATTGGGGGCCAGCCGCGTCGCCAGCTCGGAATAGATCCGCCCGTCCTCTTCCTCGGCGGCTACCGCCAGGGACAGGATTTCGCGCTCGGAGAGGGAGGAAAACTCACGCCTTGTGTCACGCAGCAGGGGAAACATCAGGCCCTCACAGTTTAGAATGATTCCAATATTACTTAGAACCATTCTAAACTTGCTGCAAGCCGTTTTCCGCCTGCGACATGCAGCGGGCTTGAGGCCGGTCGCGCTCTGGGCTAAGCGATGCACAGGAGACCCGCCAATGGCCAATCGGGCTGACATCACTATCAAGGAGCTTGGCACCGTTCTGGCGGTGCTGGCGCTTTATGTGCTTGTCCTGCTCACTCCGCTGCACCAGGCGGCGGGCCTGCAGCGCGATCTCTCGGCGATGGGTTTTGAAACGCTCGCCAGCTGGTCGGCCTGCCAAAGCCTGGCCGAGGACGAGACGGGCGATCCGCTCGCCGCCCCTGCCGTGAAATGCCCGGCGGCCAGCCTGGGCAAGACCGGCCTCGCCACTGGCGTGCCGCCGGTGCTGCTCATCGAAACCCCCGGCCGGGCCGAGATCGTCTTTTATGCCGATGCGGGCGACAGCCACCCGCTCCGCCTGCCCGACCATTTCGGGCAATCGCGCGCCCCTCCAGCAGCGGTCTGATTTTTTAGCCCTGGTCCACTGGCCAGGTCCGATAATCCCGTTCTGGAGATCAACAAATGATCCGTCTTTTCGCGCGCGCCCTGCTGGCGTCGACCCTTGCCCTTTCCCCCATCGCCGTTTCCGCCCATGAGGCCGGCGCCAAGCCCGCCCATGGCGCCGAGGCCCATGCGCCTGCCGGCCCCCTCGTCACACTCGGCGATCTCGAAATTTCCGGTGCCTTCACCCGCGCCACCCTGCCCAATGCCCCGGTGGGCGGCGGCTTTCTGACCATCACCAACAAGGGCGCCGCGGCCGATCGGCTGGTCAGCGCCACAGCCCCCATCGCCAAGGAAACCCAGATCCACGAAATGGCGCTCGAAGGCGATGTCATGAAGATGCGCCAGCTCACGGACGGCATCGAGATCGCAGCGGGCGAGACCGTCACGCTCGCACCGGGCGGGCTTCACATCATGTTCATGGGTCTCAACACCGCGCTGGTCGAAGGCGAAAAAGTGCCGGTGACGCTGACCTTTGAAAAGGCCGGGACCATCACCGTCGATCTCGCCATCGGCGCCGCTGCCGCCGCCAAGTCCATGGGGCATTAGCAATGGCAAAACCCCTCTCCCGCCTGCGCCTCGTCCTCTGGGTCGTGGTGGCCGCTTTTGCGGTCACCGCCACCGGCCTTTATCTTTTCGGCGCCACCCGCCCCACCGAAGCCGCCGGCATCGGCCATGGCGATTATGTCCTCACCACCGCCGATGGCCAGAGCTTTACCCGCGAGAATTTCAACGGCCATCCCTCGGCGCTGTTTTTCGGCTTCACCCATTGCCCCGATGTCTGCCCCACCACGCTGGCGGAAATGACCGCCTGGAAGGCGGCGCTGGGCGATGACGGCAAGGATCTCAAAGCCTATTTCATCACCGTCGATCCCGAGCGCGACACGCCCGAGATCATCGGCGATTATGTCGCCTGGACCGATTTCGTCACCGGCCTCACCGGCACGCCCGAAGAAATTGCCAAGGCCACCAAGGCCTGGGCCGCCTTCGCCGAAAAAGTGCCGCTCGAGAATGGCGACTACACCATGGACCACACCGCCTCGGTGTTTCTGCTCAACCGGGACGGCGAATTCGAAGGCACCATCGCCTTCCGCGAAAACACCGACACGGCCATCGGCAAGCTGCAAAAGCTGATCAAGGGCTGAGGCAGGGCCCAGAACATCACCCCCTCCCAACCTCCCCCTTCAAGGGGGAGGTGCTGATCGAGTGTGGGGTGAGAATGTCGATCGACTATCCTCCCATGGCAGGATCAGGAATGCCGAAGCATCCCACCCACCGGCAGACACCCTCCCCCTTCGAGGGGAGGGTTGGGGAGGGGGGATGAGAGCCCCGATTGTTATCGCTCCCCGCGCAATCCCCCGCCTTCCCTTGGGCTCGACCCGAGGGCCTCCATCCACGCGCAATTGCCACTATTTGGGCTCGCCGAGTGGCGCTCGATTGACTGATACGGGCCAATCAAACGCCCATGATGAACACGCGACCTCACCCCAGCCGCGGATCACCCGCAAAATCAGCCCGCGAAAACTCCATGCTCTGTCGCGGGAATTCACGCACCGCCTGGACGAACCCCGCCCCGACCCGCAATTTCCAGGTCTGCCGCGCGGTCGGCGCCGGGGCGGCGAAGGCCGTGCAGGCCAGCACCGCCAGATTACTCCCCGCGCCCGGATCGCGCACCGACGCATAGCGAATGACCGAAACATCCTCCGCCCGAGCCGCATCGGCCAAGTTCTGGCAATCGGAATAGTCGACGGAATCGCGCCAGTTCCCCGCATCCGCCATCGCCGCATGGGTCAGGTCCACCGCCCGCTCCACCGCCAGCAGCGCTGAAAACGCCGTATAATCCGTGGCATTGGCCGGCAGGGGCGTCGACGGCGATTCGGCAAAGAACAGGAGCCGATAGAACGCCATCTCGGCCAGCGCCGTCTCCACCGTCTCGGCGCAATAGAACACCCCTTGCGTCCTGCCGGCGCGGCGAAAGCGCGAGCCATGGGGATAGACGGCGCCATAGCGAAACGGGGTTGCGAGGAGATAGTCGAGCCCCCGGCATTCGGGCGGCAGGCTGGGCTTGCTCTCTTCCAAAACGGCTTCGAGCATTTCCTGCTCGGCGAGGCTGTCCACCAGTTTGAGGGTCGAGACCAGATGCTGGGCCTCGACCAGCCGCCAGGCCGGGCCGCGATAGGGCGAGATAGCTTGAGGAGCGATCAAGAAGACGCGGCCCTAAAGCGGCGCGCGGCGCGCATCGAGATAGGCGAGCACCTCGACCAATCCTGCAATCGAGGCGATCCTGTCGATCGGCCTGCCGCCCAGCGCGCTGTTTTCTCCCACCATCCAGCCGCGGATGACGGCGGCATCGCCCCCGGCAATGGCGTCGAGCGAGCGAAACGCCCGGATCAGCAGAACGGAAAGCTCGAAGGGTTTTCCGTCCGCGTCGAGAATGTAATTGCCGTTGCGCATGCGCGAAATCGTCGGCTCGCTGGTGCCGATGGTCTGGGCCAGACGTCGCGCGCTCAATCCCAGTGCTTCTGCCGCGCGCAGCACGGCCTTGGTCACCACACCTGCCTTGTTGGTTTCGGCCGCGACAGCAAGAACGGGCATTTCACTCTCCTGAAATAGTCGAGTTTCGAAATTTCATGAGAAAGATAGTTCCTATCCCCTGCCAATGCAAGGGCACGCGCTCAGAGGTCTTGCCGCACCTGGCCGAGATAGCCATTGGCGCTATCGGGTACTTCCCGTTCCAGCCAGTCCCGGAAGGATTGTACCTTTCGTGACAGGCGCCGCCCCTTGGCGGTCGCGAGGAAATAGCCGCGCGTGCCTTTGACCGAGCGCTCGAAGGGCCGGACGAGGCGTCGGTCGCTGACCGCATCGGCGCTCATCATGTCTGCCGCCAAGAGCACGCCCTGCCCCGAAATGGCGGCGTCGAAAGCCAGCGAGGCATCCGAATAGACGGGGCCCGACATGTGCGCTCGGGGGTCCAGTCCTGCCGCGCTCAGCCAGAGCGGCCAGTCGAGCATGCTGGTCTGGTCGGCAATAACCGGCACCTTGCCGAGATCGAAGGGGGCGGGATAGCGGGCGAGAAACTCGGGCGAGCAGACCGGCTGGTAGTCATTGCCGCCAATGGGAATGGCCTCCACTCCCGGCCAGTGGCCGTCGCCATATCGTATGCCGCAATCGATGTCGTTGCGCCCGAGATCGCGCATGGCCCCGGTCACATCGAGCCGCAATTCGAGGCCGGGATGGGCGGCATTGAATTTGCCGACCCGCCAGATCAGCCAGCGCGAGGCAAAAACGCTGCCCACCGTTACGTTGAGCACGCCATCGTGAACTCCGGTGAGGCCCGAAAGCCCCTCTTCGAGCGCCAAAAACCCGGCCGACAATTGCGGCAGCACATCGGTCAGCACCGGCAGCGGCCGCAGCCCCTGGGCCGTGCGGGCGAAAAGCTCGACGCCCAGCCGCTCTTCCGCGCGCCGCAGGTGCTGGCTCACCGCGCCACTGGTGACGCCAAGCTCCTCTGCGGCCGGCGCCAATGCGCCATGCCGGGCCACAAGTTCGATAGCCCGCAACGCGTTAAGCGGGATGGAGAAGCTCTTGCCCATATAGTTTTTCTAAACCGGCGGCCAGAGCTTGTCCATTGCCGGGCCAGCCCGTGCTGACGCATTATGGCGTCATAATTTTCCAGCACCCCACATCGGGAGATAATAAATGTTCACGCTACGCCAGCTTTGGCGTCGCGCGCTGGCCTGGCTGAACGCGCCGGGCACTGGCGCAACGCCGCTCACCCACCGCCCCTCTTTCGGGGATGAAATGAGCCTTCAGGACTGGTCTGACCTGCCCTCGCATCATCCCGGCCGCGCAAGGACGCCGTGCTGAGGCCATATTCGCGGGATTGATAAGGCGACGCCCTCCAGATCAATCCAGGATTTGAGATGCCCCGTCTTGCTCTTGCCGCGCTCCTTTGTGCCGTCAGCTTCGCGCCCGTTTCCGCCCAGGAACAGACGCCCGCCGCAACGCCTGAGATCACCATCAATCCCTCTGCCCCGATCGCCCAATTGCCCAAATCGGCGCAATTGCTGACCGGGCTCTATGCCACGCTGGCCACGCTCGAGATTTGCGCCGTGGACGTGCCCGAGCCGGCCCGCACGGGCATGAGTGCCCACCGCCGACAGATGGAAACATCCCTCTCCATGGACGAGGCCACGGGCGTCAAAGCCTATGACGTGGTGCGCGCCGATGTCGAAAAGACCGGTGTCGACTGCGCCGAAGCCAGCCCCGATCGCAAGCAGGCCGACGCCGTCATCGCCCTCTATAGCGGCGGCTGATCTTTCACTCGCAGATCTGGGCCGTGCAGCTCTGCCCATGGCAGCCGAGATCGAGGTGGAAATGATCGTTATGGCTGTCATTGGCCTCGGGCCCGAGCACGGTCGTGAACAGCCCGCAGGCTGCGCCATGGGCCTGGCGCAGCATTTTTCCCTCCGGCGCCGCGGCCGGCAGCCAATTCGGCTCGACCGCGATCCGCCGCCCGTCCTCGAGGGTGAACCCGGTTACGTCGAGCGCATTGGCAAAGCCATGCTCTGAGGTCGCGGCCTCGGCATTGCCGTTTCGCCCCCGGCACATCATCGACGTGCCGGTTTCAAGCGATGCGAGGGGGCTGTCGAGGGCGGCATTGGCATAGGCATCCACCGCGCCCACCCAATCGGCCAGCGCTCCGGCCATTTCGCAATTGGTGGTCACCCCTGCCGAAAAATCGATCTGGTGGCCATTCACATTGACTGCCGTGACCGAAAGCGGCGAGCGCTCCCCGCAAATACCCTCGGCAATCGGCTCGAGCATTTCGCCCACCACTTTGCCGCTGAGAAGCGCCGGGCAGGCCGTCTGGTAAATCCTGTCATCGCTCGCCACCGCCGGTGCCTCTGGCGCGACCGCCTTTTCAGGCGCTGCCTCGGCGTCGGGCGCAGGCTCGGCCTCCTGCGCATCCTCCACCGCCTCTGGCGCGGGCGCTTCCGCCTCCTGATCATTCAGCGTCTCCGGCCGCGGCCGGGGAATGGGCGGCGGCGCAGGCTTTTCGTCCTCCGCCCTCACCGCCGGCGCAGCAGGTTCGGGCTTTGCCGGCTGGGCGCGCGGGGCCGGCGTGCGAGGGGGCACGATGGTCTCCACGAACTCTTCGAGGGGTTTTAAAAAATCCTGCGCGGCGGCTGGAATGCCGAGGCAGGCGAGCAGGGCGAGTGTGGCAATTGCGGTGCGCATAGGCCGACAACGCAGAATAAGCCTGTCGCGATCCCGTTTACGCAACGGAAACCATCTTTGCGGCCCGTTCGGCTTCTGCTATCAGCGCGCACATGACAACGCCGCTTTCCCATATTCGCAATTTCTCCATCGTCGCTCACATCGACCATGGCAAATCCACCCTGGCCGACCGCCTGATCCAGACGACGGGCGGGCTGGAGCAGCGCGAGATGAAGGAGCAGGTGCTCGATAACATGGATATCGAGCGCGAGCGCGGTATCACCATCAAGGCCCAGACCGTGCGCCTCAACTATGTGGCGCAGAACGGCGAGACCTATGTCCTGAACCTCATCGACACGCCCGGACACGTCGACTTCGCCTATGAAGTCTCCCGGTCCATGGCCGCTGTCGAAGGCTCGCTGCTCGTCGTCGACGCCTCCCAGGGCGTCGAGGCGCAGACCCTGGCCAATGTCTACCACGCGCTCGACGCCAATCACGAAATCGTGCCCGTCCTCAACAAGGTCGATCTCCCCGCTGCGGACATTCCGCGCGTCAAGACCCAGATCGAGGACGTCATCGGCATCGACGCCTCCGAGGCCGTCGAAATCTCGGCCAAGACCGGCCTCAATATCGAGGGCGTGCTCGAAGCCATCGTGCATCGTCTCCCCGCGCCCAAGGGCGACATCAACGCCCCGCTCAAGGCGCTGCTGGTCGACAGCTGGTACGACACTTATCTCGGCGTCGTCGTGCTTGTGCGCATCATCGATGGCGTGATGAAGAAGGGCCAGCGCATCCGCATGATGGCCTCGGGCGCCGTATACGAGCTTGATCGCGTCGGCGTCAACACGCCCAAGCTGGTCGAGGTCAAGGAATTGACCCCGGGCGAGCTCGGCGTCTTCACCGCCTCGATCAAGGAAGTGGCCGATACCAATGTCGGCGACACCATCACCGATGATCGCAAGCCCACTGCCGAGGCCCTGCCCGGCTTCCGCCCGGCCCAGCCGGTGGTGTTCTGCGGCCTGTTCCCGGTCGATGCGTCGGACTTCGAAGAGCTGCGCGCCGCCATGGGCAAGCTGCGGCTCAACGACGCCAGCTTCTCGTTCGAAATGGAAACCTCGGCCGCTCTCGGCTTCGGGTTCCGTTGCGGATTCCTGGGGCTCCTGCACCTCGAAATCATCCAGGAGCGGCTGTCGCGCGAGTTCGATCTCGATCTCATCGCCACCGCGCCTTCGGTAGTCTACGAGGTCGAAATGACCAGCGGCGAAACGCTTCTGCTGCACAATCCGGCCGACTTGCCGGATGTGATGAAGATCGCCGAAATCCGCGAGCCCTGGATCAAGGCGACGATCCTCACGCCCGACGAATATCTCGGCGCGATCCTCAAACTCTGCCAGGACCGCCGCGGCATCCAGAACAATCTCTCCTATGTCGGCTCGCGCGCCATGGTGGAATATGATCTGCCGCTCAACGAGGTGGTGTTCGATTTCTACGATCGGCTGAAGTCCATTTCCAAGGGCTATGCGAGCTTTGACTACAAGCTCGATACCCATCGCGAGGGCGATCTGGTCAAGCTGACCGTGCTGGTCAACGCCGAGCCCGTCGATGCGCTGGCCATGCTGGTGCACCGTTCGGTCGCCGAATCGCGCGGCCGCCAGATGTGCGAAAAGCTCAAGGAGCTGATCCCGCCGCATCTGTTCGTGATCCCGATCCAGGCCGCCATCGGGGGCAAGATCATCGCCCGCGAAACGGTTCGCGCCATGCGCAAGGACGTGACCGCGAAGTGCTATGGCGGCGACGCCACGCGTAAACGCAAGCTCTTGGACAAGCAGAAAAAGGGCAAGGCCAAGATGCGCCAATATGGCAACGTCAACATTCCCCAGGAAGCCTTCATCAAGGCCCTCAAGATGGGCGATGACTGATGCGCATATACAGGCTGCATCTCAACAAGAAGTGGCCTGCGCACATAAACAGGGACGGGATGTACGTACTGGGCGACCCAGTGCACGGCAGTCAGAAACATCATGCAAGAAATAAGGTGTTCGTCGCGACTGAAGAGGAAGCAATATCCAAGATTCGCAAGGGTCACTCGATCTGGGTGAAGTCTCCGACTGCTCCGGCACTGGTAAGAGACAACCTGTTTATTGACGGCGAAAAGTACACCTAGGTCAGAATCAGACGCAATTTAGTGCCGGGTCACCTGTTCAGTGACCCGGCAAATTTGTTATTCCAGCGTCAGCTTGACCAGTTCGCCTTCCATCATCATCGGCACATAGATCGCTTCGCCATCGCTGCCAATATCGGCCGAACCCACGGCGAGGGTCGCCAGGGTTTCCGGCGCGCTGCCGGACGTGATGCGCCAGATGGCGCCGCCGAAGAAGTCCGACACCACATAGGCGTCGCCGATCTTGACGATGCCATCGAGGAAACCGATTTTTTCGGCCCCTTCCACGACCGAAACGGCCTTGGTGGCGATATCGACGCGCACCAGCCCGCCCGGCACCATGTCCTCGGGCTTTGCCGCCAGCGTTCCGAAACTGGCAATGAGCAGGCTGTCGCCATCGGCCAGGATGCCATTGGGGCTGTCGAGCGCGGCGTCCTCGACGAACAGGGCCGCCTCATTGCCCGCCACCGCATAGATGCGATTGGCAAAAGTGTCGGTCACATAGATCGTGCCGGCCGCGTCGGCGGTCACGTCATTGAGGAAGGTCGCGCCCTCGATGGCGAGGGTTTCCACTGCGCCCGAGGCGAGGTCGACAATGCGCAGATTGGTCAGATCGGCGACATAGAGTTTGCCCCCGGCAATGGCCGACCCCTTGGGCGCATCGAGCCCGGTGACCCAATCGGCATCGATCATTGCGCCGTCGAGCGAGACGAGGCTGAGCGTGCCATTGCCATCGGCCTCGGTGGCTTCGCCCACGATATTGGAGACGATCAGCCGTGAATTGTCGGCGTCGAAGACCACCGATTCGGGCACGTCGAATCCGCCCAGGCGCCAGGCCTCGGCCGCCGAAACCGCGCTGGAACCGGCCATCAAAACCGCCGTCAACCCAAGGGCGAGCGCTGTTCTTGTCATGAAAATCCTCCTCGTCTGCAATAATTTACCTGAAAAACGCGGCGGCACTCCGGTCCGGTGTGCCACGAGGGCAGTCTATCGACCCGGCCACTCTCCGTCACCCTTGCCGGCCGGAACCCCAGCGCACTATTTTGCCCCACGCCGGCGGCTATGCACCTGTCACCAGCAGAAAATCCCCACCCACCGGCCCAACTCCTCCCCCTATCAGGGGGAGGTCGAGTGGGGGTTCTTCCCCGATCCAGCAACGCGCCTCCCACCCACAGCGTCATCCCCGCGAAAGCGGGGACGCCCGTCCAACGGGAATACCCGCTTGCGCGGAAGGACGCTGGGCCCACCA
This sequence comes from Devosia sp. FJ2-5-3, assembly GCF_029201545.1. Lineage (NCBI taxonomy): Bacteria > Pseudomonadati > Pseudomonadota > Alphaproteobacteria > Hyphomicrobiales > Devosiaceae > Devosia > Devosia sp. FJ2-5-3. The sequence goes on from NZ_CP104007.1 coordinate 4,161,260, forward strand.
GGCTTCCCTCGGGCTCGACCCGAGGGCCATTCCGCGAGCCCCCTACTAACAATATACCCATAAAGCGAACCCATCAGCTCAGGCCCCAGCGCATCTCCATGGGTGCCCAACCCTCCCCACCCACCGGCCCAACTCCTCCCCCTATCAGGGGGAGGCCGGGTGGGGGTTCTTCCCCAATCCGCAACGCGCCTCCCACCCACCGCGTCATCCCCGCGAAAGCGGGGACGCCCGTCCAACGGGAATACCCGCTTGCGCGGGAGTGACACGGGAAGAAGAAGTTCAAGCCCGCCCAATCCTCTGCACCTAATCCCCGCTCCCGCCATCCGCGCCTACCCTCTCCTGTCCCACCCCACAGGAGCCCGCCGAAAAATGCCCCGCCCCCTTCCCAGGATCACACCCTCCCTCGCCGAGCGCCATGAGGCGCTTTGGCTCCGTTTGACGACCCTTCACAAAGACATCACAGCCATCGCCGCCAAAAAGCCCGATGCCCCTGTCGGCGACACCGAGCGGTCCATCGCGGAAGGATTGATCAGCGATTGCCGGCCCTTTCTCGGGTCGCGGCACGAAAAATTTCCGGTGGCCGCCCAGAATTTTTCCGGGCTGGCGGTGCAGCTTGGCCAGGTGCTGGCGCAATTGGACGATTTCGAGAACCGCCACGCCGCGTGGGACGCCCGCAATAATTGCCGGTGCTGGCGCGTCGAGGGGGAGTCGCTTCCCATTGCCCGGCTGCGCGCTTCCGTCGCCATCGTGCCGCTGACCACCGCCAATGGCGAGGATCTGCGCGCAAAACTGGTCCGGCGCCGGCACAATCACGAGCGGCAGATTTTCGAGAACGGGTTCCAAAAGGGCCTTTCTGCCCGCCATGGCCCACCGCAAGCCCCTCACGACACCGAAACAGTGGCCGAGGGGTCAGAAACTTATCCCCGGCTCCGCGGCAGCGCGTAATCTCCTCCCAGCGCTTCGCACGGGCAGGTCTGCATGCGAACTGAGCGGGGCGCACCGGCCGCAACCCGTTCGCATGGGCGGCGCGTTCAGGCACCGGCCGACCCCGACGCGAGCGATGAAGGGGACGCGATTCCGGCGCTGTTCGAAAAACCGGTTCCCGAGGTGGCTTTTGCCCCATCTTCTATCCCTCAGGGGCAAATGCCACCTCGGGGTCTGCCCAAAAAGCCGAAAACCCGCGCGGAAAAACGCCGCGGGCGCTTCGGCACGCCTTTTTGGCCGCCGGGGCTCCCACAAAAATTGCCATTGCCGCAGCGAGTTCGGACCCTTAACTCTCCTCCCAACAGGAGCCCGGCACCAATGCACAATCTTTCGGATTTCACCCTCCCCCGCCTCGATGGCACGCCGCAAAATCTCGGCGAATTTGTCGGCAAGGTGGTGCTCGTGGTCAATGTCGCCAGCCAGTGCGGCCTCACCCCGCAATATGAGGGGCTCGAGACGCTGCAGAAAACCTATGGCGACAAGGGCTTTGTGGTGCTGGGCTTTCCCTGCAACCAGTTCGCCGGCCAGGAGCCGGGCACATCGGAAGAAATCGGCCAGTTCTGCTCGACCACCTATGGCGTGAGTTTTCCGGTTTTCGAGCGGATCGACGTCAATGGCGCCAATGCCCATCCGCTTTACGAATGGCTCAAAAAGAGCGCGCCGGGTCTGTTGGGCAGCGAGGCGATCAAGTGGAATTTCACAAAGTTCCTGCTCGATCGGACCGGCCATGTGGTCGAGCGCTATGCTCCCACCACCGAGCCGGCCGATATCGCGCCGGATATCGAAAAATTGCTTTAAACCTCGGTGCTTTCCTCCGCCGCGCCGATCCACTAATTTGGGGCGCGAGCGGGGGATGGAGGACAGCGTCGTGGCCGATATTTTGGACTATTGCACCGGGCTGGCGCAGCGGAAATTTCGCTCCGGCGAGATGCTGATCGCCGAGGGGGAGCGGCTCGGCAAGATTTTCGTGCTCGTCGAGGGCGAGGTGGAGATCATCCGCGAGCGCACCCAGGTCACCCATGTCGACGAGCCCGGCTCGATCTTCGGGGAGATGGCGGCGTTGCTCGACATGCCCCATTCGGCCAGCGTCAAGGCGCTGTCGGGGGTGGTGGCCTATGAAATCCCCGATGCGCTGACCTTTCTCGACAGCCGCCCGGAATTTTCCCTCGCCATCGCCACCATGCTGGCGCGGCGGCTCTACTACACCACCTCCTATCTCGTGGACCTCCAGCAGCAGGCGGCCGGCAAGCGGCAGGACCTCGACATGGTCGACCAGATCCTGGCAGCCCTGGTCGATCCCAAGGAAGCCGGAAAGACGCATCGGTGACAGACAAGCCGACCATTGCCATCACCTATTGCACCCAGTGCAACTGGATGCTCCGCTCCGCCTGGATGGCCCAGGAGCTGCTCTCCACCTTCGGAACCGAGCTGGCATCGGTGACGCTGGTGCCGGGCACGGGTGGGATTTTTGAAATCCGCCTCAACGATCACCTCATCTGGGAGCGCAAGCGCGATGGCGGCTTTCCCGATAGTGCCGGATTGAAGCGCCTCGTGCGCGACCAGATCGATCCGGACCGGGCGCTGGGCCACCTTGATCGCACCCGGGATGCGTAATGGCTTCCCAATTGGCGCCATTGCGCTAGTCTCAAGCCGCGTCAGCAAACACGGAGGCCAGCGTCATGGCACATAAATTCCACATCACCGATGCCGCGAACGACCAGTTCAAGTTCGACTTCTCCTATAATTCGGAGAAGATTTTCTGGTCGGAAAACTACAAGCAGAAATCCAGCGCGAAATCGGCGATCGAATCGCTCAAGAAGAACGCGCCGGATGCGATCACTGTCGACCTGTCCAAGGACGAAACCGGCTCGGGTTATCGCTTCGAGATCGTCGCCTCCAAGGATGGCCAGCATTTCGTCCGCTTCGTCGCCTCCAATGGCGAGACCATGGCCCGCACCGAGACCTATGCGTCGAAGGCCTCCGCCAAGAACGCCATCGAATCGCTGAAAAAGAACGGCCCCGGCGCCGATGTCGACGACGCCTGATCCCGAACAGACGCCTGATCCCGATCTGATTGCGTCGGCCCAGTTTATTCCCAACCCGTCCGGGTCGATCTATTCTCCCGGCAACCAGTTTCCACTTCCCGGGGGATTTTTACTTTGTTCAAACCCGCTCGCTTTTTCGGCGCCGCTTCGGCCCTGATCCTGGCCCTGCCTGTCGCGGCGCAGGCTCAGCCTGTCGCGGCGCAGGATCTGCCTGTCGCGGCGCAGGATCTGCCCGATCTGGGCGGACGCGTCATCCACGCCGTCACCGAGAACGCCTATTTCCCGCTCAATTTCGCCCACCCGGAAACGGGCGAGGGCATCGGGCTCGAATATGATGTGATCAACGAGATCGCCAAGCGGCTCAATGCGACAGTCGAATGGGATCTGACCGCCTGGGACGTCATGATCGAGGCGGTGCGCACCGGCCAGTTCGATGTCGGGGCCGATGGCATCACCATCACCGCCGAGCGCGAGGAGCAGATCGATTTCACCGATCCCTTCATCACGGTCGAGCAATATTTCCTCGTCCGGGCCGATGACGATCGCATCACCGGCAAGGAGAGCTTTGCCGAACACGCGGACCTCCTCTTCGGCGCCCAGGCCGGCACATCCTCCTTCTACACCGCCATATACGACGTGCTCGACGGCGACGAAGCCAATCCGCGGGTAAAGGTTTTCGACAATTTTGGCGCCGCGGTGCAGGCGGTCAAGGCCGGCGACGTCGATGCCGTCATTGCCGATCAGGCAGCGTCGGCCGGCTATATCGGCGCCGACCCCGGTGCCTTCAAACAGGCCGGCGAGCCGATCAAGTCCGATCCCTTCGGCTTCATCCTGCCGCCCGGTTCAGACCTTGTGGAGCCGTTCAACGCCGCCCTTGCCCAACTCGAGGCCGAAGGCTGGCTCGAGGAGCGCGTCAATTACTGGTTCTTCCAGTATTCTGCCAATTAATCCCCCTCCCCGGGGGACCGGTCTAGAGTGCGCTTATGCCCACTCCCCCTGGGGGAGTGGGTTTTGCTATCAAGCCCGCTCAGATCGAGTACTGGTCACCAATGTCCTATAAGCCGCGCAGCCCCACGCTTTTGTCCCGCATGCCCTGGTGGCTTCTCGCCATCGGGCTGTTGTTCGTGCTCGGCTTCTGGGCGATTACCGCCGACGGCACCTACGAAAACATCTTCCGCGTCCTGTCGGGGGGCGTCGTCACGACGCTCTGGGTCACCGTCCTCGCCTTTGTCGCGGCGACAATTCTGGGGCTGCTGGTTGCGCTGGCGCGCACTTCCGGCAACAGGGTCATGCGCGAGTTCGCGACCTTTTATGTCGAGATCATTCGCGGCATCCCGATCCTGGTGTTCCTGTTCTACATCGCCTTTGTCGCCGCCCCGGCCCTGGTGTCGGGTTTCAACTGGGTTGCCGCTCCGCTGATCGACCTCGGCTGGCTGGCGCCGGCCACTGTCCGGGGTTTTGACTTCGTCTGGCGGGCAATCCTGGCGCTTACCGTTTGCTACTCCGCCTTCATCGCCGAGATTTTCCGCGCCGGCATCGAAGCGGTGGACCGCGGCCAGATCGAAGCGGCCCGGGCGCTGGGCCTCAGCCGCTGGCATTGCCTCCGGCTCATCATTTTCCCGCAGGCTTTGCGGACCATCTTGCCGCCGCTGGGCAATGATTTCGTCTCCATGGTCAAGGATTCGGCGCTGGTCTCGGCGCTGGGCGTCCAGGACATCACCCAATTGGGCAAGCTGCACGCCTCATCGAGCTTCCTGTTCTTCGAGACCTACACTGTCGTCGCCTTCCTCTATCTCACCATGACCATCTCGCTTTCGCTGCTGGTGCGCTGGCTGGAGCGATATATGAGCCGCAGATACAGGCCGTAGTCTTGCGTCGGGCCGCTGCGCCCCCCATCTCTTGGACTGTGTCGGAGGACCCCCATGAAGCTGTTTGCCAAGATCGCCATCGTCGCCACCACGGCTCTCGCCCTCGTCGCCTGCGGCGACAACCGTCAGGTGGGGAGCGTCGGCGTGGACTGGACCGGCAATGACATCTCCATCGAGGCGGTCGCCGATCCCGATGTACAGGGGGTCGTCTGCCATCTGGCGTTCTTCAACCGCTCCTTCATCGATCGCATCAGCCAGGGCAATTGGTTCGAAGACCCCTCTTATTCCGCACTCGACTGCTCGGCGGTCGGCCCGATCACGGTCGGCGATATTTCAACCCGTCCGGGGGGAGAGGAGATTTTCAGGGAGGCGCGCTCGCTGATCTGGAAGTCGCTTCGGGTGACCCGCATCTACGACGCGGCCAATAATTCGCTGATCTATCTCGGCCATGCCCGCCAGCTGCAGCAGGGTTCGGGCAAGATGAGCCTCTCCGTCGTGCCGCTCAATGGACCCGATGTGACCTGGGCCAATGGCGCGCCCGCCCGCCCGGCGACACAAGGCTCGGTGATGGTGCAATAGGCAGCCTCATGCCCTTTGCCGGAAACTCCGTCTCGCGGCAAAAGCTTGTCACAGCATGCCAAAATTAGGCAAAACCGTTTCGTACTCAGGCGCTTCAAACCGCGCCATTGAGTACGATATTCTCCTCGAACACGAATTGAACCGCAATTGCGGCGAAGGATTAAAGCATGTCGATCCTGATTGGCGATACGGCCCCAGATTTCACCCTCGACTCCACCGAGGGCACGATCCATTTCCATGATTTCATCGACGGCTCCTGGGCGGTCCTGTTCAGCCATCCCAAGAATTTCACCCCGGTCTGCACCACCGAGCTCGGCTACACAGCAAAACTGAAGCCCGAGTTCGAAAAGCGCGGCGTCAAGGTCCTGGGCCTGTCGGTCGACAAGCTCGAGGACCATGGCGGCTGGGCCCGCGACATCGAGGAAACCCAGGGCACCGCCCTCAACTTCCCGCTGCTCGCCGATACCGAAGGCAAGGTGGCGCGTCTCTACGACATGATCCATCCCAATGCCGACAACACGCTGACGGTCCGCTCGGTGTTCGTCATCGGCCCCGACAAGAAGATCAAGCTCAAGATCGAATACCCGGCCTCGACCGGTCGCAATTTCGATGAGGTGCTGCGCGTCATCGACAGCCTGCAGCTGACCGCCAAGCACCAGGTGGCGACACCCGTTAACTGGAAGGATGGCGAGGACGTCATCATCGTCCCGGCCGTTTCCAACGAGGCTGCCAAGGCCAAGTACCCCGAGGGCTGGAAGGAACTGAAGCCCTATCTGCGCATTGTTCCACAACCCCGCGGTTAATCCCGCATTTCTCTTCTCCCTGACCGACTCCATGAGCGATGGTATTGCCATCGCTCATTTTTTACGCAGGTTTGGCGCCGAGGCGCCCGGCGGTGACGAAGGTCAGGACCAGCAGCGGGATCAAGAGGGCAAAGGCCATGCGCACCCCAAAACCCTCGGCCACCGCACCGATCAGCACCGGGGCGCCCAGATTGACCAGCTGGAACACCATGGTCACGGACGACACATTTTGCGAGGCGGGGCGGTCGGAGAGGCGTGCCGCCGCCGACAGCATCAGCGGATAGAGGACGCAGATGCCGACACCCACGAGGGCAAAGGCAAAGATGCCGACCCAGGCATTGGGCGCCAGCACGACCAGCACCAGCCCGGCAATCGCCGTGGCGGAGAGGATCCGGGCGATTTTCACCTGGCCGTACCGGTCGATGACCCGGTCGGCGCAGAGCCGACAGATAGCCATGGCCGCAACCAGCGCCGGCAAGGCCAGGGACTGCACCCATGGCGCCACGGAAAAACTGTCGCGCAGATAGATGATCGCCCAGGCACGCGAAGCGCCCTCGGTCAGCCCGGCCCCCAGGCCGAACGCAACCAGCCCCAACGTTGCCAGTGTCGGCAGGGCCAGCCGCCGCACCTTGCCGCCGCCATGGGGACGGGGGACACTTGCCGGCATGGGCAGCACCACCAGCATCAATGCGCCGATGACGATGGGGGCCAGAAGGCCCAGATGCCAGGCGGGGGAGACATCGAACCCGCGCATCACCGCGCCCAACAGCGCCGTCGCCAGAAACCCGACGCTCCACACGCCGTGGCAGGTGTTCATGATCCGGCGCCCGCCGGCGAATTCGACCCTGTCGGCCTCGACATTGATGGCGACATTGGTCAGCGAGAAGCCGACGCCATTGACCATCAGCAGCAGGAATAGCGCGACCGGATTGATGAAAATACCCGCCAGCGCCGAACTGGCGATCACCACGGGCATGAACCACAGCATCACCCGGCGCGGCCCGAACCGCTCGATGATGGCGCTCGATACGAGAAACATGGGCAAGGCGCCGAGCGGCTGCCCCATCAGCACGAGCCCGAGCTGCGCCGGGCTCAGCCTGTTGAGCAATTGCAGGTCGGCGATGCGGGTCTGGACCGCGCCGATGGCGACAGCGTGCAGGAAGAACAGCGCGACGACGCGCCAATGAGCGGGTGCGGTGGGCAAGATCAGCGGGGTCCGGGGTCCATCAGGATGTGGATGCGGTCGGCGCCGAGCCGGGCCAGCTTGAGCATCAGCGCCTTGCGGCGGGCCGGCGCCAGAGGCGTATCCGGGCTGTCGCGCAGGATGGCCCCGTCATGGCCATCGGCCACGATCAGGCCCTCGCTTTCAGGGAAAATCTCGCCATCGAGCTCAGGCGGCTTGGCAAAGAAGAACTTGTCGGAAAATTCCCGATATTCGGGCCATTTGCGGTCCACCTGAAAGTCGATCAGGCTCGATTTGATCTCGATGATCCAGATCTCGCCCTTCGGCCCCACGGCCAGCACGTCGGCGCGCCGGCCATTGCTCAGCGGCACTTCGGCATAGCAGGCCATGTCGTGGCGTTCGCGAAGCATGCGCATGACCCCGCGCTGGACGCGCAGGGCCGTGGCGGATTGCCGGAGATCGACAATGGGCGGCAGGTCCTCAGCCATTTGGGCCCAGTGGCTCCGGTGGCATGCCATGGGGGACTTCGACCTTCCTCGTGCCCAGGGCAAAGCTCGAGGCCCAGAGGCCTGCGAGGAGCAGCGGCAGGCAGATGAGATAGGACATGCGAATGCCCAGGAACTCGGCGACGAACCCAAGCAGCGGCGGCGCAAGGAAGAAGACGACAAAGCTCACCTGCCCGATGGCCGCCACATTGACGGCGGCCGGGCGGTCGGTGCGCTGGGCAGCCTCGGAGACGGCCAGCGGATAGACGGCCGAGCAGCCGGCGCCCATCAGCGCGAAGCCGGTCAAGGCCAATTCCGGCGACGGCGCGAGGCCCACCATCAGCGCGCCGAGGCTGGCAAAGCTCAGCATGACCATGGCCACATTGCGCGGACCGAAGCGGGCAACGATCGGGTCCGCCGAAAGGCGCATCACCGCCATGAAGAAGGCGAAAAGGGTAAGGCCCATGCCGCCGACGAAGGGCTCAACGGCAAAGACGTTGCGCATATAGATTGCCGACCAGTCGATCCCGGCCCCCTCGACGAGGAAGGCAGCAAAGCCGATGAGGCAGAGGGGCAGGAGGCCGCGATTGGGGAAGGCAAAGCGATGCTCGGCCTCGCCCTCGGCCCGCACCGGCTTTGGCGCCTCGGTGGCGCTAAAGAGCAGATAGCCGGCCACCAGCACGACAATGGTGGCCACCACCGCCATGTGGACGCCGGCAGACACGCCGGACTGGCGGATCATGGCGCCGAACAGGGCGGTAACGAAAAAGCCCACGCTCCAGAAGCCGTGGGCACGGTTCATGAAACGCTTGCCGGTTTGCATCTCGAGCCGATCGATCTCGACGTTGAGATTGATCTCGAGCGCCCCGGCAAGGAGACCGGCACAGAACAGCACGACGAACATGGCCGGCGCGGCCGGGAGCCAGGGAATGGTGGCGAACAGCAGCGACGGTCCGAGCACGGTGATCAGCGCCGTCCTACGGAAGCCGAGCTTGTCGATGAACGGCGGGCCGAACGTCAGGGCGATCAGCGAGCCGATGGCCATGCCGATCATGGTCAGGCCAAGCTGGCCCTCCGAGATCCCGAAATGCTCCTGGATATCGGGCAGGCGCGCCATCAGTGCCCCGGTGGTAACCGCAAAGAGAAAGAACGACGCGTAGATGCGGTGCTGGGGGGCAATCATGGAGCGACCTCACGGAGAACAGGCTTTGGAGACAGCGTATGCGCTGTGGCAAGGCCGAGGAGCACGAGTGGGAAGCCGACGCCAAACACCCACTGAATGCCGAAATGCTCGCCGATATAACCAAGGAGTGGCGGTCCCAGGAGGAACGCGGTGAAGGAGAATTGCGCCAGGGCCGCGACATTGATGGCGGCGGGGCGATCGGTCTGTTGCGCCGCTGCCGACATGGCGAGCGGAAAGAGCGCGCTCGAGCCCACGCCGATCAGGGCAAAGCCGAGATAGGCCACCCAGGCGGCCGGCGCGAAGAAGGCGCAGAGCACACCGGCGCCCAGCACCATAAGCAGCGAACGGGCGACCGTGACCGGCCCGAGGCGCTCGACGAAACTGTCGGCAAAAAAGCGCGCGACGCCCTGGGATCCTGCCACAGTTGCAACGGCGAGGCCCGCCCAGAATGGCTCGGCGCCAAAGATGTTGCGCATGTAGATGGCGGACCAGTCGATCCCCGCCCCTTCCATGAGCATCGCTGAAATACACACCGCCACCAGCGCCATGATCGACAATGTCGGCCTGGCCAGACGCGGCGCCTCATCCGCATTGGTGCCGGCCCGATGCGGCGCAGGCTCGAACCGCCCGAGCACCACCAGCGTCGCCAAGATGATGACCGGGATCATGATCATCAGGTGAAAATGTACCTCGAGACCGGTCTGGGCGACGAACGAGCCCACAAGGCCCGCGGCAAAGAAGCCAAGGCTCCAAAAGGCGTGCGCGCGGCTCATGATGCGTCGTCCGATGGCGTGCTCGACCCGGTCCGCCTCGACATTGATGATGATCTCGATCGTGCCGATCGTCAGGCCGACAGGAACCAGCAGGAGGAAAAAGGCCAGTGGCGTATTGGCCCAGCTGGCCAAGGCGTAACACACCGACAGCAGCGGAATGGCGACCAGGAGGACCCGCCGATATCCGATTGCCTCTACCATTCGGCCGGCAAAGGTCAGCGAAACCAGCGTGCCGAGTGCGGATCCGATCAGGGCAAGGCCAAGCGCTCCCTCACCCACGCCCATGGCACTCTGGATGTCGGGCAGACGCGGAAAGATGCTGCCCATGCAAAAGGAGTAAACGAAAAACGCCCCGAAGATTTTCATCTGGGGCGGCATATCAATGCCGAAGCGCATGGCGGGAAATGCTCAAACTGGTCAGACCGAATGAGGCTAGAGCATTTCGCCGCACCGTGAAATAGGGCTCAGCGGCGCGTAGACCGGTTTATGCCAACGATTGCAAAGGGGCCACAGGCGGGGCGGCACGCCCAATTTCGTCGCGAAGGACAGACACACCCGATTGCAGATCTCGGATCACCTCCAGACGTCGAAAGGGACCACCCTGGCGGGTCTCGAGCCCCACTCTCTTCGGAACCAGATTGCGCCGTCGGTCAGGGCCGAAATAGCCGCTGGCCTCATAATAGATCTTCACTTGGCCCAATTGGCGCTCCAGACGATCGCGCAATTGCGCTGAGGACTGAGGCAGGGCAACGATATCATCGAACCCCATATTGACGCAGGCTATGGTGGTCTCGATCGAGGGCTCGTCCGCCAGATAGACCAGCGGCGAAAACCGAACCCTTGGCAAGGCACAAAACCGCACGGCTTCCGCTATCGGTCGCAAATGCGCGGGATCGGAGACTGATGAGCACAGGATAAAGCAGATCGGATTGCGCTGCGTCTGCTCGGCCACCTGCTCGATGCCCCGGAAAGACGACACCCCGGCAAATCCGAGCTTATTGACCAGATCAAACAGGGCCGAGCAGTTCTGGCCCTGCGGACCGGCAATATAGACATAGGCATCCATTGCGTCTTTCGGCCCCCGGCAATTTCCCCGCCGCGAAAACTAGAGCCAATCACCTAACGTGCCCCTAATGCAGGGGCTAGGATGCCCCCTGCGGGTCATGTCCACTGAACAGCGAACCGTATCGGTTGAGAAGAATGGCGATCCGCTCGGTGACAGCCCGCACTGCCGGGTGGTGGCGCTCCTCGTGGTGACAGACGAGCCATTGCTCGGTCTCGAGTTCGGTGATGAGCGGGGCAATACGGATGAGGCGCGGATCGGCGTCACCCACGAAACAGGGAAAGACCGAAAGGCCGGCCCCATTGGCGACCAGTTCGCGCACGCTCATGGCATCGTTGCCCCGCACGGCGATCCGGTCGGCATGGCGCGCCTGCAGCCATCTGGCCGACTGTGTCTGGGGAGCTCCACTCCCAGCCAGGCCAACAAAATAGCCGGCCGCCACCCCGTTGATCAATTGGCGCCCGGAATAGAGGCCATAGGCGACTGTGCCCACCCGCCGCCCGGCGAGATAGGGCTCGGTCGGACGCTGGTTGCGGATGCCGATATCGGCATTGCGCCGGCCAATATCGATCTTCTCGTTCGCCGTCACCAGTTCGAGCCCGAATTTGTCCTCGACCGACCAGATTTCGCCGACGTGGCTGGCGAGAAAGGCCGACGTCCAGGCGCCGGCCGACACGCGGACGGTACGAGCGCCCATGGCGCCGTCTTTCCAGCGCTTGAGCGCCAGCATGGCAGCCTCGACCTCGTCGGCCCGGGCCAGGAGATCCTCACCCGCCGGGGTCAGGGCATAGCCGGACTGGCTGCGTCTGAAGAGTGCTTCACCCATGGCGGCCTCGAGCGCCGCGAGACGCCGTCCCAGCGTCGGCGCTGAAAGCCCCGTCGTCTCGGTCGCCGCGCTGAGACCGCCAAGGCGCGCGACTGCCAGAAACAGTCTCAGATCATCCCAATCGAAATCCATTTTTCATTCCTGAAATAGCGCTTTCGTTCTTGGATATACCAAAACTCCTCAATTCAGAGCAGTTTTGTCGTCGCCCGCCAAGTTAGGCGGTTACCTACCCGCGCATCTTTTCAGAATTGAAACGCCGAATTCCCCTTTGGTGAACGCCTGTCGTTGCGCAGATTTTGGAGACGAAGCCATGTTCAAACCCATCATTCACCGCATTCGCAACTGGCACCAGCGCCAGGATGCTATCCGTCGCCTTCGCTGGCTTGACGATCATCTGCTCTACGACATCGGCACGAGCAAGGATGATCTGCCGCGCTTCATCCGGGACAAGGTCTAGCAGACCGGAGTTGATGCACAAAAAAAGCCGCCCGAAAACGGGCGGCTGCAACGTCGGGTGAGACGTTGAAGGGATTACATCTTTTCGATGCAGACCGAAGTTACACCGCGATTGCGGAAACCCAGTTCCGAGGCCGCTGCCTTGGAGAGATCGATGATACGCTTGCCGTGGAAAGGACCGCGGTCATTTATGACGACCTGAATGGATTTTCCCGAATTCTGGTCGGTGACACGCAGTTTGGTGCCAAACGGAAGGGAACGATGCGCCGCCGTCATGGCGTTCTCGTTGAAGGTTTCACCCGATGCGGCCCTCTTCCCATGGAAGCCGGGGCCATACCAGGATGCGCCACCACATTGTGCATAGGCTGCCGTCGATGAGGCGGCGAGGACTGCCGCACACAGGGCGACGGAAACGGCTCTTCTGATCAATGGTCTGTGCTCACTGAAGTTATCGATGAGCGCTGAGTAAGGGGGTGGAACGTCGGGAATAAGGGCAGATTGCCCGTAAGTGCCTCCCAAGAGGCCCACTGTTGCAGCTTTGCCGCACAGATCTGGCTCTATTTCATTAACCACTCGGTCCGAATTGATCGAGACTGTAGAATGAGAATCTCAAGATCTACGTATTCTTCGCCCATAGCGGCGAGATTCAGTGGAGGCGCGAAACCTCGTTCCGTATTGTGTCAGATGGGCAACGGTTTCATCAAACATCGGTGATTTCGCAGATATCCCGCCCATTTGGGGCTGTGAATAGCGTGCACTTTTCGGATCCGGAGCCAATTGCGAAGAGATTGTGACCAAATTGGTCGCGCTATTCGTCTAGCGCACCCGGCTCCCGTATAAGTCCCTTTGCCGCCATCGCTGCTGTGGGCGGGGCCCCCAATGCAGACAGTTCTGCCTCCAGCGCCACCATCAGCCTGAGCTTTTCCTCATCGGGAATGCTGTGCAGGCGCTGGCTGAGGCGGATGGTGAAATCGGAAAACAGATTGTGCCAGTCACTGGAAAGCTGTGCCGGATCGATGCGGCGGGTTTCGGGGACACGCGCCGCCCTTATCCCCTGGGCGCTGAGTTCGAAGTAATCGTCGATCTGGGGCAGGATGACCTGGTCCCCACCCAGCCCGATCGTTGTCAACGCTTGGCGCAGCGCGGTGCGTTCCGCGTCTTCGCCATGGGTCAGGAACACCGCACCATGCGCGGGAAGTCGACCGCGGATCCAGTCCACCAGTTCGGAATGATCCGCATGGGCGGAATAATTGCCCAATGACCGGATCTGCGCCCGCACAGGCACGAGCGTGCCGTGGATGCGGACCTCTTTGGCGCCGGACAGGATGATCTGGCCCAGCGTGCCAGGGGCCTGGTACCCTACGAAGAGCACCGTCGCGTTTGCCCGAATGAGATTGTTGCGCAGATGGTGCTTGATGCGGCCGGCATCGGCCATCCCGGAGGCGGACATGATGATCGCCCCGCCCTTGATGGCGTTGAGGGCCTTGGAATCCTCCACGGCCTCGATGATCCGGAAGCGGGGATCGTTGAAGAGTTCGTCGGCAGTGAGTTCGGTGTCCTCGAACATTTTTGCATATTTGCGGTAGACGCCCGTCACCTTGCTGGCGAGGGGACTGTCGAGGACGACGATGCGGGGGTCGATTTCACCGTCGCGGATCAAGACGCCGATGTCGTGGAGCAGTTCCTGGCTGCGCTCGACGGCAAAGGCGGGAATGACCAGATTGCCGCCCCGCTGCAGGGCCGTGACGATCTCGGCCTTGAGCGCCTGGCGGCGCTGGACCAGTGTGTAGTCTTCGCGCTCACGCCCCCCATAGGTGCTTTCGCAGAGGATATAGTCAAAGCCGGACGGTCCCTCCGGCTCGGCGTAAAAGACCTTCTCGTCCGGCCCGATATCGCCCGAGAACATCAGCCGCACGGGGCGACCCTCGCCATTGCTGACCTCCACCTCAATCGAGGCCGAACCGATGATATGACCGGCATTCCAGTAGCGGGCGCGCACGCCCGGCCCCGGCTCGATCCATTCGCCATAGGCGCAGGTCCGCCGGTGCTTGAGGCTCTCTTCGGCGTCGGCCATGGTGTAGAGCGGCCGCGCCGGTTCATCGCCACGGCGCCCGCGTTTGCGGGTTTCGCGCTCGGCCTCGCTTTCCTGGATGCCGGCGCTGTCTGGCAGCAGATATTCGAGCAGGCCCGCCGTGGGCTCGGTCATCCACATCGGCCCGCGCCAACCCTGGGCGTAGAGCTTTGGCAACAGCCCCGCATGGTCGATATGGGCGTGGGTGAGGAGGAGGAAGTCGATGGTCCTGGGGTCGAACGGGGTGGGCTTGAGGTTAAGGTCCCTGACGCTCTTATTGCCCTGGAAGAGACCGCAATCGACGAGGAATTGCCCCTGTGGGTGGACGATGCGATAGCACGAGCCGGTCACGGTGCCCGCCGCACCGTGGAAATGCAGGGTGATCGTCATGACGGCTCCTCATTCCTCGCCCCTCCTGTCGGAGTAAGCCTTACTCGCTCGTCCTTGTCGAGAAGGCCGCGACGAACACGCGGCCGACACAGCAAGAGGAGAATTGAAATGACCTATGTCGACGGCTTTGTCGCCGCGGTTCCCCGGGCCAATAAGGAACTCTACATTTCCCACGCCCGGGCTGCGGCCGAGCTCTTCACGCAATGGGGCGCCCTACGGGTGGTCGAGAACTGGGGCGACGACGTGCCCCCGGGCGAACACACCGATTTCCAGCGTGCTGTACAGGCCAAGGATGACGAAGTGATCGTTTTTTCCTGGATCGAATATCCAGACAAGGCGACGCGGGACGCCATTCAGAAGCGGATGATGGGCCCGGAAATGGCAGAGTTTCCCGAAATGCCCTTTGACGGCAAGCGGATGATCTTCGGCGGCTTCAACACTCTGTTCGCGCTCGGCTGACCGTCCCGTGTGCCCCGCCGGCCAGCGGGGCCGGCCCCGCGGTCAGCGGGGCGCGCGCTTGGCGAGGATGCGCTGAAGGGTGCGTCGATGCATGTTGAGCCGGCGGGCCGTCTCGGAGACATTGCGATCGCACAATTCATAGACGCGCTGGATATGCTCCCAGCGTACCCGATCGGCCGACATCGGGTTTTCCGGCGGCTCGGGCTTGTCCTCGCCCGTCGCCAGCAGCGCATTGATGACGTCGTCGGCATCTGCGGGCTTGGACAGGTAGTCCATCGCCCCCAGCTTGACGGCCGTCACCGCGGTGGCGATGTTGCCATAACCGGTCAGCACCACCGCGCGGGCGTCGGGCCGCTTCTGGTGGAGGGCAGAAACCACGTCGAGGCCATTGCCATCTTCGAGCCTGAGATCGACCACGGCGAAAGCCGGCGGTTTTTCGGCAACGGCGGACAGGCCCGCCGAAACCGTCGATGCGGTCCGGACGTCAAAGCCACGGCGCACCATGGCGCGCTCGAGGCGGGTGAGAAAGGCCAGGTCGTCATCGACCAGCAAAAGGCTGGGATCTGTGGCTAGAAGGTCTTCGATGGTGCTCATGCCTTCTCCTTATGCCCTCGAGGGCTTTACGTCAAAACCCGCGCTGCGGATTGCTTGACAACGGCTTCACGGCTCCAAACGATCCGAACCTGGGCGTGGCCGACCGCTTTCTCGTTCTCGAAGGTCAGTTTGGCGCCTGTACGCTCCAGAAGCGTCTTGGCGATGAAGATGCCCAAGCCGAGCCCCCCAGGCTGGTCGGCATCGACCCCATTGGGATCGCGCGGACGGCTGGTAAGGTAGGGTTCGCCGAGGCGCGCCACCAGTTCGGGCGCAAAGCCAGGTCCATCATCGGTGATGCGCACGATGATGCGGCTCTGGTCCCAGGATGTTTCGATGCGCACGGTCTGGCTGGCGAAATCAGTGGCGTTCTCGATGATGTTGCCCAGTCCATAGAGTAGACCGACGCTGCGCGGAAAGACCGGCGCGGGCCCGGCGACGCTATCGCTGTCGAAGAGAATGACCTTGCCCCGGCCCTCATGCGGACGCGCCACTTCGGCCAGGATGTCGGTGAGCGGGGCCTCGGCGAAGGGATCGGTCGGGTCGCTGCCGCCCAGATTGCGCAGCTTGGCCAGAATGGCGCGACACCGCGCCGCCTGGGAAATGATCAGTTCCACGTCCTCGGCCAGTTGGCTGCCCTGTTCCACCTCGGCCCGCATCTCTTTTGCGGCGAGGGAAATGGTGGAGAGCGGCGTGCCCAATTCATGCGCGGCGGCCGCGGCCATGCCATCGAGCGCGGAGAGTTGCTCCCGGCGGGACAGGGCCAGTTCAGTGGCCGCCAGGGCGTCGGCGATGAGCCGCGAATCATTAGCGACCTTATTGGTATAGGCGGCGATGAAGGCGATGCCGCAGACGATTGCCACCCAGATGCCGATGACGAAAACGCGGTGAAAGGCCAGGTGCTCCCCTGGCATCCACGGCAGGGGAAGGTGAAAGACCGAAAGGATGGAGGCGATGATCGCCGCAAACAGGGCGATGATCAGCGTTTCCCGCTGCGGCAGGGTCGTCGCGGAAACGGAGACCGGCGCCAGCAACAAAAGCGAAAACGGATTTTGCAGCCCCCCCGTCAGGGCCAGGAGCCCGCCGAGCTGGCAAAGATCGCAGGCCAGGAGAATGGCAGCAAAACCGGGCGCCAGATGGGCGCGAAATCCATAACGCAGGACCAGGCCGATATTGAGCGCGGCAGAAAGCGCGATCAGCGCCAGGCATTCGAACAGTGGCAGGGAGAAACCAAGGCCGAATTCGACGAAAAACACCCCGATCGTCTGCCCGGCCACGGCCAGCCAGCGCAGCAGCACGAGCGACTGCAGACGCAAGGGACGCCAAACGGGCGCCATGTCCGGTCTCGAAACTGCATCAATGCTCATGGTTGTGGCTTCCAGTGCGACTAAGTTTGCGCGCCATAGGGAGGAAAAACGTCGGTTTCAAGCAGAAAAACCCCATAGGCACATCCTTGATCCCGTCAAAGCCGGGACCAAATTAGGCTCATCGTGACTGGGAGACGAAACGAAATGAACACAGCAATCATCAAACCGCAATGGTCGCCCCTGACCATCGCCCTCATGGTCCTCGGCTTTATCCTCTTCTGGCCAATCGGCCTGGCCATCCTTGGCTACATCCTGTGGGGTGAGAAGTTCGGCGGCTCCGCCGAAAAGGCCCAGGCCTATTGGAACAAAGGATGCGGCTTTATGCGAAACAACACTGGCCATCGCGGCTTCGGCGGGCAGAATTTCGCCTCGACCGGCAATGCCGCCTTCGATGACTATCGTGCCGACCAGCTCAAGCGCCTCGAGGAAGAGCGCGCCCGTCTCGATGCCGAGATCGACGCCTTCCAGGAATATATGGCCAATCTGCGCAAGGCCAAGGATCGCGAAGAGTTCGATCGCTTCATGAGCGAACGCCGTGGCAACCGCCAGGGTTATGGCGATACCAACCAGGACAATGGGAACCACAACGGCTAAAGCCGCCCCCTTTCCTGCCTTCATACGGTCCTCCCCTGTGACCTGACTGGCGCCCCGCAAGGGGCGTCTTTTTTTATGACCGGCCCGTGTCGGCACACGTCGAAACAGGCCAGACGGGGAAGCGGTTTCCGTCTAGACTGCGACGATCGATTCCTCGCGTTCCGCCATGTTCTCCTTCCTTCGCCAGAAATCAGCGCCGCCCGCCCGCACCCAGCTCGATATCGACGGCCGGGTAGTGGACGTGACCGTGCGGGTCAGCAAGCGGGCGCGTGCCTTTCGTCTTTCCCTTCCGGCAACCGGGCCATTGCTCACGCTGCCGGAAAAGGCGCGCTGGAGCGATGCAGAGGCTTTCCTGAACCGCCACAGGCATTGGCTCGCCGCGCGCCTGCCCCGCACCCCCACGGTCCAAAGTCTTGCCCACGGCAGCATCGTGCCGCTGCGCGGCGTGCCCCATCGCATCGTGGCCACCGGCGCGGTCCGCGGGCGCGTCGCTATGGATGAGACGGCCGATGGCCCCGCCCTCCTCGTGCCGGGCGCCCCGGAGCACCAGCCAAGGCGGCTCTATGACTGGCTCAAGATTGTCGCGCTTGAGGATCTTACCGAACGCAGCCTGTTTCACGCCGCGCGGCTGGACGTCAGCGTCAAGCAGATCCGCCTGCGCAGCCAGTCGAGCCGCTGGGGCTCGTGCTCGTCGACCGGTGCCATCAACTACAATTGGCGGCTGATCCTGGCCCCACCCTTCGTGCTCGACTATGTCGCCGCCCATGAGGTGGCACACCTGGTCGAGATGAACCATTCGCCCGCCTTCTGGGCGACTGTCGAGCGGACGCTGCCGGACATGGAGCGCGGTCGGGCGTGGCTTAAATCACACGGTCGCCAACTCATGGCGTGGCAACCGCCCCAGGGCGAGGCTTGAGAGGTCCTTTGCCACCTTCCCGCCCCAATCGTGAGCGCTAGAGCAGGGTATGCAGCGTCTTGTGGCCCTTATCGCCGTCATCTTTTCCTTCGCGACCATCGCGGGAAGCACGACGGCTTATGCCCACCGCTACATCAGCACCCCGATCGTGGTCCTGAACATGGTGGACGCCGAGAACGTCTCGATCCCCGTCACCGTATCGGTGCAGCGGGGCGAGATTGACCTCGGCTCTGGCATTATCATGCCATTCGGTTCTCTTTACGCCATCACCGTCGACGGACAGGTCGCGCTACCCCCTGCGGAACGAGACGCTCCGACACCCAATGTCCGGTCACATCTGCCTTTCGGCATGGCCGAGCGACTGCTGCGCCCACCCCGGGCGGCCTGACAGCGCCACTCGTCACAGTTTTTAGTCTTCCCAGAACACCAGGCCCTCTGCGGGCCAAGGATATATTATGCATTCTCTCACCGACGCGACGCTGTCGCGCCGCGCCCTGCTGGCTGGCCTTGCCAGCCTGGGTGCGCTGACCCTTGCCGGCTGCTCCACCACGGGCAGTGTTCGCAGCGCCGCGGCGCCCACTGAACCCCTGCGCCGCACCGTGCCCCCTGACGTCTTGGCCATGTATTCGGCTCGCCCGGAAGAGGAATATCCGGTCCCGGCCGCCGACGTGTCCAATCTCGATCCGATCTACTGGCGTCAGGAGGTCGACAATCCCACGGGCGAGCCTGCTGGCTCCGTCGTCGTCGACACGGCCAACCGCTTCCTCTACTGGACCATGCCCAATGGGCGGGCCATGCGCTATGGCGTCGGCATCGGCCGCGCCGGCTTCGAGTGGGGCGGTCGCGCCCACATCGCCTACAAGCGCAAATGGCCGATCTGGACCCCACCGTCCGAAATGGTCGATCGCCAGCCCGAGCTCGAAATGTATCGTCATGGCCAGCCCCCTGGCCTGCTCAATGCCCTGGGCGCCCGCGCCCTCTACATCCACCAGGGCAATCGCGACACCATCTACCGCGTCCATGGCACCATGGATGTCGCCACCATCGGCAAGGCGGTTTCATCGGGCTGCGTGCGCCTCATCTTCCAGGACGTCATGGATCTTTATGAACGCGTCCCCAATGGCTCTCCCATCGTCGTGCTCCAGAGCCAGGCGCCAGAGGTCATCGTCTGACCGGCTGCAAAGCCCAAGGCATAAAAAAGGCCCCGATGGTTTCATCGGGGCCTTTTTTTTGTGTCCTCGACTGGCTCTAGCCGCCGAAGATCAGATCCATCAGCGTGCGCTGCGACCGCTGGTTTTCATAGACCGGCTCGGGCTGCTGCACGGGTGCAGGCGGCGCAAACTGCTCGACGGGAGCAGCGAACTGCCCGCCATTATTGCTGGTCGGGGCACTGGGCACCCAGACCTGCTGGCCCGTGGCAGGATCGATCACCAGCGTCATGGGCATGCCCGTCTCCGGATCGATCGGCGCTTGGCCGAAGCCGGCATTGGGGTCCTGCAGCGGGAAGCCTGTGACGGGATCGATCGCCTGGCCTGCGCCATTGAACTGATTGCCGTCAACGAACTGCTCGACCGGCAGGCCGGTGGCCGGATCGAGCATCTGGCCCGTCTGCATCGATGGGTTGCCAGACTGGATCGGGGCAATGCCCTGCATCGGCTGCCCCGTCGCCGGGTCGATGGCGACGATCTGTCCGGTCGCCGGATCGACCATGGTCTGCACGGGCTGGCCCGTGCCGCCGTCCACATATTGCACCTGCGGTTGGCCGGTGGCCGGGTCGATGATAGGCTGGCCGGTATTGGGATCGATCAGCTGCTGGGGGATGACCTGGCCGGCATAGGAGCCGCCCGGGATCTGGACGGGCGATTTACCGGCATGCGCCTTGGTCATGAACTCCGACCAGATCGCGACCGGGACGTTGCCGCCCGAGAGCTTGGTGCCCTTATTGTCGTCATTGCCAAGCCAGACGCCGGTGACCATGGCCGCGGTGTAGCCGACGAACAGCGCGTCGCGCGATTCCTGGCTGGTGCCGGTCTTGCCGCCGAACTGCCATCCGCCCAGATTGGCGCCACGGCCCGTGCCCACCTCAACGGCGGTCTCGAGCATGTCGTTCATCTGCGCCAGCACATGGGGGTCGATTACCCGGCCGGGGCCCGCATTGGAGGCCTCATAAAGCGTCTCGTCATCCTTGGAGGTGATCTTGGTGATCACATTGGGGATGACGCCATTGCCGCCATTGGCGAACGGGGCATAGGCGCTGGTCAGCTCCAGCAGGTTCACTTCCTGGGTGCCGAGGCCGATCGAGGGCACTGGCGTCATCGGCGTCGAAATGCCCATGCGGGTCGCCACATCGATCACGGCTGCCGGGGTTACGTCGATAGCGAGGCGCCCGGCAATGGTGTTGAGCGAATAGGCGAGGCCCTGCCGAAGCGTCACCGTGCCGGCATATTTGCCCGAGGCATTGCGCGGGCTCCAGCCGTTATATTCGAACTGGGCGTCCTCGGCGAGCGTGTCGGGGGTATAGCCCTTTTCCATGGCCGCCATATAGACGAAGGGCTTGAAGGTCGAGCCAGGCTGGCGCTTGGCCGTTACTGCGCGGTTATATTGGCTGGCCTGGTAGTCGACACCGCCAACCATGGCGCGGATCGTGCCGTCGACATCCATGGCGACGAGCGCACCCTGGGTGAAGCCGCGCTTGGGGCCTTCATTGGCCACCGCCTCGCGCACGGCGAATTCGGCGTCCTTCTGCATTTTCCAGTCGATAGTGGTCTGCACCACGACGTCGTCCGAAATCTCGCCGATATAGGCGGTCATCAGGCTTTCGACCCAGTCGGCAACATAGGATTCCGAGCCCGCCACCACTGTCCGCACGCTCGACTGATCCGAGCTGATCTGCGCCGCGTCGGCTTCCTCGCGGGTAATGTAGCCTTCCTGGGCCATGAGGTTGAGCACGAGGCGCTGGCGCTCGATGGCGCGCTGCGGATTGGCCTTGGGATTATAGGCGGACGGGGCGGGGAGGATACCGACCAGCATGGCCGCCTGGCCGAGCGACAAATTGCGCGCCGAGACGCCGAAATAGGTCTGCGCCGCCGCCTCGATGCCGGTCGCACCGGCGCCGAAATAGACGCGGTTCATATAGAGCTCGAGAATTTCTTCCTTGGTGAAATTCTGCTCGAGCCAGATGGCCAGGATCGCCTCCTGCACCTTGCGGCCCAGGGTCTGGTCCGGGGTGAGGAAGAGGTTCTTGGCGACCTGCTGGGTGAGGGTCGAGGCACCGCGGGTCACGCCGCGCGCCTGCACCGATTCGATGGCAACCGCCATCAGGCCGATGGGGTCGACGCCGAAATGGCTCATGAAGCGTCGGTCTTCCGAGGCGATGAAGGCCGCGGGGACGAAATGGGGAAGTTCGCGGAAAGTGACGGCCTCGCCACCGGTCTGGCCACGATTCGAAATAAGACTGCCGTCGGCTGCCAGGATGCGGATATTGGGCGGACGCTCGGGGATGGCCCAAGTGTTCGACGAAGGCAGCTGGGCGCCGTAATAGACGATGATGCCGATGACGGCGAGACCGCCCCAGAGGCAGGCGACAAAGCCCCACCACAAGAGGCCCATGAGAAAACCGCCGGACCGCGAGCGGCGCTTCTTGGGACGCGCGGCCTCGGCCTTGCCGCGACGCGGCTCTTTCTTTTCCTTGCGGGGCGGCTTTGGCGGCTTGCCGCCACCGCCTCCACCAATGGGCCCGCCGGAGCGTTCGTCGTCGACGAATACGCCAACTGACTGGCCGAGGGACGGCTCGACCCGCTGGCCCTTGGCTGCACGTGGCTGCGGCTTGCTGGTCCTCTTCTGGGGGCCACCAACGCGATCATCGGCCGAAATGCGGAAGTCCATCGAGCAATCTGTCCTTGAAGGTCCTGAGCCGCTTCTACTCTTTTCGCCGCACGAGGGAAAGAAAAGGTAAGCCAGAGGTTAAGGAGGCTGCGATCACATGCTGGGCATCTGACGCGCTCACCGCCTCTTCGCGGCGCTATTGAATGCTTGTCCGGGAAAAATGTGGCCGGTTTATGTGAGTTTTCGTGCATTTTCAGCAGTGTGACGCCGCCGCAACACGCGCGCCTTGCGGAAAACACATCGGTCGAGGCATGAAGGCGTATGCGCTTTGTTTTTGCCCTCCTCGCCGCCCTGGCCCTTTCGGCCTCTCCCGCATTTGCCGACGAACTGACAAAGGCCCTCAACCGGGCCATTGGGCTGTTCGATGCCGCAGCGCCCGAAATCGGCCAGGCCTTCGGTGTCGATCGCGACCAATTTCGCGATGCCCTGGTCACGGGCAAATTCCAGCGCGGGGGAAAAACCATTTCCCTTTACTATGAGGAAAAGGCCGACCCGGCCGGCCATTGCGGCCGTTTTGCTGCCTATACAATGCTCCCGGCCCGCGACGGCATCGTTCGTCTCGTCGTCTGTCCGCGCTTTTTCAGTCCACGTGCCGACGATCTGCGGGCCCTGACAGTGCTGCACGAGCTGGTCCATGCCGTGACCGATACCGATGAGTGCCGCGCGATGGCCTATGCCGCGCGGATCCAGTCTTTGGCCACCGGCCGCTTTACCCCGGTGGACGCCTATTGGCAGGCGAACAACTGCGCGGGTTCGGAGTTTTCACTGCCGCGGGGGTAGTTCGCGCCCAACCAAATGGCCAACAACACGCACACCGGTCATTCCCGCTTTCACGGGGATGACACCGGGGAGGACAAGTAGTGCTGCCTCTTAAACGGAGGAATTACCGCCAGCCCAAGGCGGGCGCGACATGGGTGAGAATGCTCTCGATGACATGGGCGTTGTAGTCGACGCCAAGCTGGTTGGGCACGGTCAGCAGCAGCGTATCGGCTTCGGCTATGGCTTCGTCCTTGCGCAGATCCTCGATGAGCTTGTCCGGCTCTGCGGTATAGCCCCGCCCAAAAACGGCCCGCACATTTTCCTCGATATAGCCGAACTGGTCCTGTTCGGGACGACCGGCACCGAAATACATCCGGTCCATGTCATTGACGAGCGCGAAAATAGATCGGCTCACCGAGACGCGTGGTTCATAGGCGTGGCCGGCGTCTTTCCAGGCCGCACGATAGGCGCGGATCTGCTCGGCCTGCTGGATATGAAAGGGCTTGCCGGTCTCGTCGAATTTGAGCGTTGAGCTCTGCAGATGCATGCCCATTTTGGCCGCCCAGATCGCTGTGTCATTGGTGGCAGAACCCCACCAGATGCGTTCGCGCAGGCCTTCGGAATGCGGCTCGAGGCGCAGCAGCCCCGGCGGATTGGGAAACATCGGGCGCGGATTGGGCTGGGCAAAGCCCTTGCCCTTCAACACCTCGAGGAACACTTCGGCGTGCTGGCGCGCCATGTCGGCATCGGTCTTGCCCTCTTCGGGGGCGAAGCCGAAATAGCGGTAGCCATCGATCACCTGCTCGGGCGAGCCGCGCGATATGCCCAATTGCAGCCGGCCACCCGAGATCAGATCGGCGGCCCCGGCGACTTCGGCCATATAGAGGGGGTTTTCATAGCGCATATCGATCACGGCCGTGCCGATCTCGATTTTCTTGGTCCTGGCGCCCACGGCCGCCAAAAGCGGGAAGGGCGAGGCGAGCTGGCGCGCAAAATGGTGCACGCGGAAATAAGCGCCGTCGGCGCCAAGCTCCTCGGCGGCCACCGCCAGATCGATCGATTGCAGCAGCGTATCGCCGGCCGAACGCGTCCCCGATTGCGGCGACGGGTTCCAGTGGCCAAAGGAGAGAAAGCCGATCTTCTTCATGTTTCAGGATCCCGTCTGTCGTGCGCTTGCGTTTGCCAGCAGAGCTAAGCCTCTTCCTGCCCGCTCACAAGTTGCCGGGTGCGGAACGGATTGATGCGAAGGATTGAACGAGCCCCTTAATAGGCCAGTTCCGTGAACCGGGCCTCGCGGCTGTCATAGATCAACACCTTGCCGATCAGTGGCGTACCGATGCCGGTCACGAGCTTGATCGCCTCCATGGCCATCAGCGTGCCGATCACCCCGGTGACGGGCCCGATAATGCCATTGGCCTCACAGGAGGGCAGGTCGTCGTCATTGGCCGCGTCGGCAAAGAGCGCTTCATGCCCTGGCCCGCCAAGATGGGGTGCAAAGACAGTGACCTGACCTGAAAACATCGAGACCGCGCCAGAGATAAGCGGTTTTTGCAGGGTCTGGGCCCCTGCCGCGACCAGCCGGCGGGTTATCAGATTGTCCGTCCCGTCGAGAACCAGATCATAGGAGGCCAGTACGGGTCCGAAATTTTCTGCGTCGAGCCGCATCTGCAGCGGGACGATTTCGATCTCGGGATTGAGCCCGCGGGCAAAAATCGCGGCGCTCTCGACCTTGCTGAGGCCGATCCCCGCGCCGGTGTGCACGATCTGCCGGTGCAGGTTCGAAACACTCACGATGTCGTTGTCGAGGATAGCGATGCGGCCGATGCCGGCACCGGCCAGATAGGCCAGCGCTGGGCTTCCGAGCCCTCCTGCCCCGACGATGAGCACCTTTGCCGCCTTCAGCTTCTGCTGGGCCGCCCCACCAAAACCCTTGAGCACGAGTTGACGCGCGTAGCGTTTCGTCTCGTCGGGGGTAAAACTGGGCCTATCGTTCGCCAATGGGCACCGCAATGAACCGTCGGTCCGGCCCTTCGAAGCCGCCGGAATAAACCGAGATAATGGCGACTGCGGCGGAAATATCCTGCGCCCAACCGGGCTGGACCACGCCGAACAGCCGATATTCGACGGCGCAGCCCCGCGATTCGGGCAGGCGCTTGTCGCGATGGATCAGGCGCTCGCCGTCATCCTCCTCCATGGTCAGGGACATGCCCAGCGGCTCGGCGGAAAACCAGTCCGCACAGGGCAGCGGCGAGGTGGTCTCATAGCTGTCGAGCCGCAGCGTCTGGTCGGAATTCGGCTCGCCCTGACCATATCCGGGGACCCCAAACCGCAGGCGCGTGAAATCGGGCTCCGCCGTGCCATCGCCATTGAGCGCGAGATATTCGACCGGCTCGGTGATGGAAAAACGGTTCAACACCGCCTGCGCCCGGTCGGCGCTTTGGGCGCGGACATCGGCCAATGTCGCGTCTTCGCTGTCGATGCGCACCGAAACCGGCGTGCCCGGCACCCATTTGTCGGCGACGAGGTCAAGGACGTAGACGTCTGAATACGGAAAGCCGGAGCCGTCCTGGATGCCGAATTGCTCGAAGGCAAAATGCTGTCCGTCCGGCGAAAAGCCGAGAAAATCGATGAGCGCCCTGTCCCCGGCCGAAACCGGAGCGGTGGCGAGCATGACACCGGCGAGGAGGCTAGCGCCCCGTCGAACCGAAGCCAGAACTTCCCCGTATCGTCTCATCGAGTTCCTCCACCGTCTGGAAGGCCGGCTGGGTCACCGGCGCCACCACCATCTGCGCGATGCGTTCGCCGCGGGTAATGACGAAATCGTCCTCGCCCAGATTGATGAGGATGACTTTGACCTCGCCGCGATAATCGGCATCGATGGTACCGGGAGAATTGAGCACAGTCACCCCGTGGCGCGCGGCAAGGCCGGAACGGGGCCGAACCTGGGCTTCGTAACCGGCTGGCAGCGCCATGGCAAAGCCGCAGGGCACCATGGCCCGCTTGCCCGGCGCGAGGATCAAGCGCTCACCCTCGGCAAGGGCGGCGCAGAGGTCCGCGCCGGCCGCCAGGGCAGTGGCCGCCGCCGGAAGGGCCAGGCCCTCGCCATGCGGCAGCCATGTCAGGCCGATAATGACCTGGCGCGCACTCAAGGGGTGCGCACCAGTGCGAAGAGGTCGCCGTCGAGGCCGGTTTCGCCGTCGATGATGTCCATGAAGCCAAGCACGATCGATGCCGACTTGCCGTCTGCCGAGCGTTCCATATTGGTCTCGACGATTTCGAGGCCCGAAACCGAGACGGTGATGGTGCGGCCTTCGAACATGGATTGCATCATGGCGCGGGTTTCTGCATCGAGCTCTTCGCCGGCGCCCATTTCCTGCTCGATGTCATCGAGGGGCAGGGTGACGCGCACGAGATTGGGGCCCTCGGCGGCAAAGACCATGCCGCCTTCCTCGTCGCCTTCGATCAGCTCGGCAAAGGGCCCTTCCTTGACGTCGACGCAAATGGCACCGCCATCGTCGGTCTCGGTCAGATTTTCCGGAGCACAGAAGCCCTCTTCACCGTCCTCGGCACTGGCAGCGACCATTTCATAGAAATCGGCGCTGATAATCTGGGTCGTGGTCACCCGGGCGGTCGCATCGCCGGTCAGCGCGACGTCCATCTCGACGTCGATGCAGCCGGCCAGCGTCAGTGCCAGGACCGGCAGCGCAACGAGCTTGCCGATGAGTTGAACCTTCATAATGTACTCCCTTGATGGTCAGTGCCGCTCTTTGGCCGCCATCTATTAGAAAGTGCAGGAGGGGCGCAATCGGGTGAGCGCGAATGCCTAGGATAAAACCAGCAGGCGCCAGATGGCTGTCACGATCAGCACGAAGACGCTGCCCAGTACCGCCAGGATCGCGCCGCGCATCCAGCGATCGGGCGGGCGGCTCATCATGGCGCGATGTTCGGCCATCGTCAGTTCCGCCTGGGTGATCAGCGCCGGCACGCGGCCGAGCGCCGTGCTCATGCGGGTCAAATGCCCGGCCAGATCCTCGATCCGGCCAATCGGCCCTTCTTCGCGCCGCAGCCAATCCCCGACCACGGGCTCGGCCACCGTCCAGATGTCGAGATCGGGATCGAGCGTGCGGGCGACGCCTTCGACGAGGACCATGGATTTTTGCAGCAGCACCAGCTCGGGCCGTGTCTGCATCTGGAAAAGTTCGGTGATGGCAAAAAGCTGGCCGAGCACCCGCGCCATGGAAATATCGGACGCCGTGCGCCCATGCAGCGGCTCCCCGATGGAGCGGATGGCGAGGGTGAAATCGTCGACCGACTGGCTCGGCGGCACATAGCCGATGTCGAAGTGCCGCTGCGCCACGAGGCGATAGTCCCGAGTGATGAAGCCGAAGAGGATATCGGCGAGGAATTTGCGCTCGTTCTTGTTGATCCGGCCCATAATGCCGAAATCGACGGCGATCACGTCGCCGGTGCGCGGATCGGCGAACAGATTGCCCGGATGCATGTCGGCGTGGAAGAAACCGTCGCGAATGGCGTGGCGCAGGAAGGATTGCAGCACCTTTGCCGCCAGCGCCTTGCGGTCGACACCGGCCGCATCGAGCGCGGCATGATCGCGAATGGGAATGCCTTCCACCCAGGAGGTGGTCAGCACATTTTCAGCCACCTGATCCCAGTGGACGCTGGGAATGACGAAACCTTCGTCATTGGTGATATTTTCGGAGAGCTCGGAAATCGCCGCGGCTTCGAGCCGGAGATCGAGTTCGAGCCGCATGGAATGATCGAGCGTCTGGACCACCTCCACCGGACGGAGGCGGCGCGAGGATTTCGACCAGGCCTGGGCCATGCGGGCGCCGGTATAGAGACTGTTCGTGTCGGCCCTGAACCGCTCGCCGACCCCTGGCCGCAGAATTTTGACCGCTACAATGTGCGGAGGCTGCCCGGGCACGCGCAGGGTCGCCTTGTGCACCTGGGCGATGGAGGCCGCTGCGATGGGCGGGCTGATTTCGCTCAGTGCCTTGGCCTTGTCACCCAGGGCTGCCTCAAGGATCCCCGGCACAAGCGCCGAATCAAAGGGCGGCATGCGGTCCTGGAGGGCAGACAGATCGACCGCGGCCTGCGCCCCGACAATATCGGGTCGCGTGGCGAGGGTCTGGCCCAGCTTGACATAGGTCGGGCCCAGCTTGTGCAGGGCGGCATTGAGCCGCTCGATGCGGCCCGTGCGGCGCACGCTGGGCCGCTCGACGAGGCGCCCCATGGCAATTCCGGCCTTCATCATGGGCGGCAGCGATTCGACCGGCAAAACGGAAAGCGCGCCTTCGCGGGCCAGAACCCAGCCGGCGTTGACGAGACGGAAAAACGACCCCAGACCCATGGGCTAGAGTTTCCAGCCCGAGAACAATGTGGCGATATTGCCCGTATAGGCTTGGTGCTTGACCCGTTTGAAGCCGGCCGTTGCGAGCATTGCCGAGAAACGTGTCGGGTCGGGAAATTTCCGGATCGATTCGACCAGATATTGATAGGGCTGGGCGTCTCCGGTCACCATGCGCCCCATGGGCGGGATGAGCCGGTCGGAGAAGGTCTTGTAGACGGCATCGAAGCCCGGCACGTCGACCTGGGAAAATTCCAGCACCATGATCCGACCGCCGCGCTTGAGCACGCGATGAGCCTCGTTGAGCGCCATCTGGATGCGCGGCACGTTGCGGATGCCGAAGGCGATCGTATAGGCGTCGAAGGAATTGCTCTCGAAGGGCAATTCCTCCGCATTGGCCTCGACGAAGCTCGCCTGGGCGGGATAGCGCCAGTTCCGCGCCCGCTCGGCGCCAACGCGCAGCATGTCGGAATTGATGTCGGAGACCACGACCTCTGCATAGCCATGGGAGGCGTTGACGATGCGCTCGGCGATGTCGCCGGTGCCGCCGGCCATGTCGAGCACCCGATAGCCGCGGCTGCCGGAACGGGGCGGCGCCAGATCGGCCACCATGGCGTCCTTCCAGAGCCGGTGGATACCAACGCTCATCAGATCGTTCATCAGATCATAGCGGTCGGCGACGTCGTGAAAAACCTTGTTGACCAGACCCTGCTTGTCCTCGAGGGCGACGGTCTGTTCGCCGAAATGGGTGGTTTCGCGGATCTCGGTCATGGCTTGGCTCGATGCACTTTATCGTGGACACGATATGGTTCGTCTTGGGCGGCACCATATATAAGGCGACGCCGATTGCCCATGCCACAAAGCCGCACAGGCCCGAAGGAGATTTGCCCATGCCCGAATTGCCCGAGGTGGAAACGGTCCGTCGCGGGCTCGAACCCTGGCTCGTGGATGCGCGCATCGACGCGGTCCATCTCAAGCGCGCCAATCTGCGCTTTCCGTTTCCCGAAGGCCTGGGCGCCGCCATCGAAGGACAGACCATTGTCAGCGTCGGCAGGCGCGCCAAATATCTCCTCCTTACCCTTTCGAACGGCAAGATCGTGCTCAGCCATCTCGGCATGACCGGTTCCTGGCGCTTTGCCGAACATGGCATCGACAAGCCCCCGCGCTACTACGAGCCCGGCACCGAGCCCAAGCACGATCATATGATCTGGGAAATTTCGCACCCGAGACACGGGCAGAGCCATCTCATCTATGCCGATCCGCGCCGGTTCGGCTTTATCGACCTGATGGACGATCTCGAAGACAGCCCCTATTTGCAGGGCCTGGGGCCCGAGCCGCTGGGCAATGATTTTCATGCCGCGGGCATGGCCGAGGCTTTTGCCGGCAAGAAGGCGCCGATCAAGGCGGCGCTGCTCGACCAGCGGGTCGTCGCCGGGCTGGGCAATATCTATGTGGCCGAGGCGCTGCACCGCGCCCATATCCTGCCCACGGTTCCCGCCGGAACCCTCGTCACCAAGACTGGTCGCCCGAAAAAGGCGCTGGAGGATCTCTCCCATAGCGTGCGCCAGGTGCTGATCGAGGCCATCGAGGTTGGCGGCTCGACCCTGCGCGATTTCCGCAATGCCGAAGGCGGGTCAGGCTATTTCCAGCATAATTTCGCCGTCTATGACCGGGAGGGCGACCCCTGCCCCACCCCGCTCTGTACCGGAATCGTCTCGCGCATCGTCCAGTCCGGACGCTCGACCTTTTTCTGTCCGGTCTGCCAACGGGCCCCATGAGCTGGAAAGCCTGAATCCTGTTGACGCTTGGCAGGCTTTCCCCTATAGACCCCACCACTTGGGCGGCAGTGGGCCGCCGCTTTCATTTTACTCCGGCCGGCCGCGTCGCTCTCGTTGCGCACCTGCCGGTTGGACGCTCCAAGAGGACCAAATGGCCAATACGCCGTCAGCCAAGAAGGCGACCCGCAAGATCGCTGCCCGTACCGCAGTGAACAAGTCGCGCCGCAGCCGCGTGCGCACCTTCATCCGCAAGGTTGAAGAAGCGATTGTAGCGGGCGATCACGCCGTTGCCTTCGCAGCCCTCAAGGCTGCCGAGCCGGAAATCAGCCGCGCCGCAACCAAGGGCATCGTCCATGCCAATCTGGCGGCCCGCAAGGTCTCCCGCCTCAACAGCCGCGTCAAGGCGCTCGCTGTCTAAGACGAGGCCGCGGCGCCGGGACTGGCCGACGCGGCAATCTGAAAATGGGCTCCGAAAGGGGCCCTTTTTCTTTGCCTGCCTGCCGAGTCTATTGCCGTCGTCAGTTTGTCATATGACGATCTCCTAACAGCCCCGCTGGATCTGTCCCACACTGGGGCAGTGGCAAAAAAGTCAGTCTTCGGAATGACTTGGAACTCGCTCACGCGAGTCTTTCCCCAGGGCTTGCACAGCCCGAGGCCCAAAATGCCGCAGGCGGAAAAATAAATTCTTCACCATTGGCGGGGCACTAGAGGGGGCGATTCTGCATTGAGTCACAGGCTCTTGTGGAAAGCTTCTTTTCCCCCTTTCGGGACGGGGAAAACCACACTTCGGAGTCAAGCCCCTATTTCAGCGATTCACGTGTTGCGGGTCCAAAAACGTCCCTCTAAAGTAACTCTACCAGCGCAGGAAACGAGCCCGGAAAGGATGCTCGGGACCAAGCCGGAATTTACTAACGGGATGTAGCATGGGGGTCGTCCGGCGGATTATGCCGGATCGGCCAGGGGTCAATATGACAAAATTGGCATGGCCGTATGCAGCCGGATTTTTGCGGGAGACCGCACTAGGATAGACCGCCGGTCGGATTGGACC
The DNA here is from genome assembly GCF_029201545.1 of Devosia sp. FJ2-5-3. Classification (NCBI taxonomy): domain Bacteria; kingdom Pseudomonadati; phylum Pseudomonadota; class Alphaproteobacteria; order Hyphomicrobiales; family Devosiaceae; genus Devosia; species Devosia sp. FJ2-5-3. Next base: position 4,192,731 of record NZ_CP104007.1, read on the forward strand.
GGGACTCAAGGGAATGGTCGGTAGGGGGCGGCGGGTAACCGCCGATGGGATTTGTGCGCCCGCTTTGTGGGCGCAAGGCGATGTCGCCTGCCTTGTGGAAGGCGACATGAATATTGGCATTGAGCCGGGCGCAGATTGCGGAACGCCGGGCCGAAAAACGGGGCTAGAATCAATGATGCGACAGGCAACAGCGGGAAGGGATGACTGGTCTACGGCCACCACTCCCTCCCTCCCTCAAACCGGCTCCAGTGTTGTTCCTGTC